>JAJEIJ010000026.1:0-155027 GCA_022827725.1 Acidimicrobiia bacterium | reverse complement strand
CCGGCGATGCGGCCCCGTCCGGCGACGACAGCGGCGATTCCGGCGATGCGGCCCCGTCCGGCGACGACAGCGGCGATTCCGGCGATGCGGCCCCGTCCAGCGGAGGTTTAACGCTCACGGTGGCCCTTGAATCCGATTACTCGCCGGCGACATACAACCCTCAGGCCTACGCACTGCAACAATTCCCGTTCCACAGTCTGCTGTACGACTCGCTCTTTGTTACGACTAGCGACGGCGAGATCGTGCCGAACATCGTCACCGAATTCGCGACCAACGAGGAGGCGACGCAGCTGACGTTTTCGCTTCGCGAAGACTTAGTCTTCGATGACGGCAGTCCTCTTGACGCAGAGCTGGTGAAGGCCAATTTGGATCGACGGCTCGAGGAAGATCTGCGGTCGTATAGCCTCTTCGGAGAGGGCCAGGAAGGCGAGATCGCCGATGTCGTCGTCAACGGGCCGTACGAAGTCACGATTCACTGGGCGTTCGAGCAAGGAATTGCAAACGGCCACGAATTCCTCGCCGACAACGTCGGTGCGATCGTCGGACCCAACGGTGCGGCCGACAGCACCACCCTCGAGACAGCACCAGAAGGCTCTGGCCCGTACCGCCTCGACCTTGACGCGAGCACCCGTGGAGCTACCTATGTCCTCCGCAAGTGGGCTGACCACTGGAATGCCGATGCCTACGCCTATGACACGATCATCTTCAACATCATCACCGACGCGCAGGCCCGGGCAAACGCCGTCCTCTCCGGGGAGGCCGACCTGGCGATCAAGATCGAACCAAACCAGATCAACCAACTGGAGTCAGAAGGTGCCCTTGCCAAGATTGGGGGAACCGTCGCGGCTGTGAACGTGCTCGACAAGACTGGTGAGCGAGTGCCCGCTTTCGGATTTGTGGAGACCCGCCACGCTCTGTCGCTGGCGATCGATCGTCAGACCATCGTTGATGCACTGCGGCCTGGCGCCCGGCCGACTGTGCAGTACTTCCCCGAGCAGGCAGTCGGATTCGACCCGACGTTGAATGAGCGGTACGCCTACGACCCCGACCGAGCCCGCGAGCTGTTGGCATCGGTCGGTCTCGAGGACGGCTTCGAAGTCGACAAGGTGGTGCTCGGCGAGCCGACCGATGTTGAACTCGCCATCCAGCGGATGTGGCAGGAAGAGTTGGGGGTCACCCTGAACTTCCCGGCCGTCACCAACACCGGCGAGCTCTTCGCTTCCGTCAATACGACTGCCATCATCATCAACGAGTGGGGTCTCGGCCTCCGGCCCGCCGGATTCGTCGCAGGTCCTGTGACCAGTGGCTTCATGAACACCCAGGGCGCCGAGAGTGAGGCAATCAGCTCAGTGCTGGGCCCGGCGCTGGGTGGCAACCCAGAAGCCCTGGTAGCGCTGAACAACGCACTGGTCGACGAGGGCTGGTGGATTGGCCTCTACGAGACCTTCACATACGCTGGCTACAATCCCGACTCCATCCAGGGAGTGCCGTTCGGGGGCATCTCGGGCATCGTCGTCATGGCTGATGTCGAACCGGTGGGCTGATGCCTAAATTGAGCTGACGAGGAGGGGTTCGCCGGCAGAGGTCGGCGAGCCCCTCTTGCTCCATCCAGGCCGTTGGCCTGCTCAGAATATTGGGGGATCCGGAACCATGCCGTTGTACATAGCAAAACGGCTTGCTATCGGCGTCGGAACCATCTGGGCAGCCTTCACGCTTACATTCCTCCTCGTTCACAGTACCGACAACAGCCCCGGTGCCGTTCGACTCGGGATGGGGGCCACTCCCGAAGAGGTCGAGGTCGAAAACGAGCGCCTTGGCTGGAATCGACCCGTCCTGACTCAATACGCAGACGACCTCGGAAAGATGGTGCGGTTCGATTTCGGTCAGTCCCTCATCAACCGCGGAGATGTCAGGGACCAGCTCTCAGATCGGCTACCGGTCACAGCTTCGATCTCGGTTCTGGCCACATTGCTCGCGGGCATCGTTGGCACCGCACTTGGGGTAGTAGCCGCAGTACGCGGCCGCGGTACGGCCAAGGCTGTCAACGCGTTTTCTGGTTTCTCGCTCTCAATTCCCTCGTTCTGGCTTGGTGTGGTGCTCGTCTACTTCTTCGCGATTCGGCTCGACCTTCTGCCAGCAACGGGATACAGCCGGTTCAGCGAGGGCGTCGGGAGTTGGCTACAGAGCCTCGCCCTCCCGGTTATCACTCTCGCGATCGGTGGTGCTGCCGTGGTGGCCCGAATGGCCGCGTCCGGAATGCGAGAGGCCTTGGCACGCGAGTACATAACAACCCTGCGGGCTATTGGCACACCAGAGTGGAGAATTCGCTACATACATGCCCTGCGGGCGGCGAGTCTGCCCGTGGTCGGCGCGCTTGGCGTCCAGTTCATCGTGCTTTTCGGTGGGTCGGTCATCATCGAAAACCTCTTCGCCCTTCCGGGGATCGGTCAAGCTGCGTTGTTTGGGGCAACAGGCAACGACTTCCCCATCCTCATCGGCGTGGTGGTCATGTCCACGGCCGTAGTGGTGATTACTAACCTCGTCCTCGACCTTCTCACCGCCGTACTCGATCCGAAGTTGCGGACCAGATGAGCAGCATTCGGCAAGCCAAACATCAGCGCATTCCGGCGTTCCTGCGATCGTGGGGAGGAGTGTTCGGGGCCGGATGGCTGATCTTTATGTTTCTCGCCTCGATCACTGCTCGTTGGTGGCGCCCTTACGACGTCGCGGAGCAGGACCTGATCGCACGGCTGCAGGGGCCCTCAAGCGAGTATTGGCTCGGTACCGATGCTGTGGGCCGCGACCTGTTCAGCCGAGTCTTCACCGCCGGCGCCTTACCCCTTCAGGCGTCGGCGGTGATGGTTCTCGTCGCTTTCGGCATCGGTCTGCCGCTTATCCTCATCGCGGCGGAACGAGGCGGACGCGTCGAAGAGGCCATCGGTCGCTTCGCTGAGACAATCATGTCGCTGCCATCCACGGTGATCCTGTTGGCGGCAATCGGGGCTATCGGCAATCGCATCTATCCCGTCATGATGATCTTCGGCCTGTTGGTCTCAGCAGCGCTGTACCGGATACTGATCGGGGTTGCGAAGTCCAGCCGACAACATCTGTACATTGATGCTGCCCGAGTCGACGGCATGGGCTCCATTCGGGTCAACCTTGCCCATGTTCTGCCCAGCATGGCCCGCCCGATCGCCGTTCAGGCAGCCATTGTCTACGCGATCGGACTGCTGATCATCAATGGTCTGGCGTTTCTCGGGTTCGGGCCCGGAGAACCTCAGCCCAGCTGGGGATTCATGATTAAAGACGCCTCCGACAACATTTTCAACTCCCCGTGGATGATGGTTCCTCCCGGCGTCGCCCTCTCGCTCACGGTCATGGCGGCGAATGCGCTGGCCGATGCGCTGGCCGGACCCCTCGGTATCCCGGAGTACACCCCCCCAAAGCGTCGCCGAACTATCTCCGCTTCCCCAGCACAGCAGTCTGAGGGCACAGACAACCTCGCCCTCTCGGTCCGCGATTTGTCGGTGGTTGTCGAGGGGGGACCGACCCTTGTAAGCGGGATATCCTTCGATCTCCGACAAGGTGAAGTTATGGGCCTGGTCGGTGAGTCTGGCTGCGGCAAGACGATGACCGCCAGATCGCTCCTCGGCTTGCTTCCCGCGGGTGTGGAAGTGAGTAGCGGTTCCATCATCTGGCAGGGAAGGCAGATCGCCGGTCTGCCCGAACGGGATGCGATCAAGATCCGCGGGCGGGAGATCGCCATGATTTCCCAGGAACCCATGGTCGCGCTGGATCCGCTGTTCTCCGTAAAGTCGCAACTCACCCGTCCGCTTCGGCGGTTTCGCGGCGTGGGGAGACGCGAGGCCCGGCGAATCGCCCTTGAGCTTCTCCGACAGGTCGGCATAGTCGATGCCGAACGGGTGCTCAGGTGCTACCCGCATCAACTCTCGGGCGGCATGGCCCAGCGGGTCGCGATCGCGCTGGCGCTCACCGGCTCCCCGAAGCTCCTGATTGCCGATGAGCCGACCACCGCCCTGGATGTGACTGTGCAGGCCGAGATTCTGAGCCTATTGCGGGCACTGGTTGCTGAAACGGGCATGTCAGTGTTGTTGGTCTCCCACGACCTCGGTGTGGTGGCCGATATCTGCGACCGGATCGCGGTTATGTACTCCGGACAAGTTGTAGAGGCCGGAACGGTGGCAGAAGTGCTCGAAGACCCGTATCACCCCTACACGATGGCGCTTCTCGGCGCGAACCCGCATGTCGCCGACGATGCCCCTGAGCCCGAGCGGCTGGCTGCGATCTCCGGCAGCGTGCCGCCTCCGGGCAATTGGCCGGAGGGGTGCCGCTTTGCGGACCGCTGCCAGTTCGCGGCAAGCGAATGCAGTGTCGCCTTCGAGCCCGAGCCCGCCCACGTAGACGGCATGTCGTTGTGCATTCGAACTGGAGAACTCCGACGAACTGGCGCGCAGTGGGCGCCTGAGCACCGCGGCGCCGAACTGGCTGTGGAATCGGAGGCCCCATGACCACGACCGTCCAGTCGAATCCTCCGGCAATTGAGGTACACGACCTCGTCGTCCGTTATGGCGGGGGTCGACGAGCCATGAAGACGCCTCCCGCGGTCGATGGTGTCTGCTTCGACATAGCGCCCGGTGAGACACTCGGACTCGTCGGCGAGTCGGGGTCGGGCAAGTCCACGATCGGAAAGGCGCTCTTGGGGTTGCAGCCGCCCACCGAAGGCACCATATGGCTGCACGGCAAGGACGTCACTACGGCATCATTGAAGGAGCGCCGGACCCTCGCATCCGAATTGCGCGTCGTTTTTCAAGACCCGTATTCGTCGCTTAATCCGGCCCGGCGAATCGGGCAAACCCTTGCTGAGTCGCTGCGCCTGATCGGGATAAAAGGTGACGCCGCTCGCGCCCGCGCCATCACAACCCTCGAATCCGTCGGGCTGCCCAGTGACAGCATTGACCGCTTCCCTTCGCAGTTCTCAGGTGGTCAGCGCCAGCGGATCGCCATCGCCCGCGCACTCGTTCGCGACCCCAACGTGCTCGTCCTCGACGAACCTGTGAGCGCCCTCGATCTATCCACCCAGGCTCAAGTACTCAACCTGCTCGCCGATCTCCGCGACGAGCACAAGCTGGCGTACCTGTTCATTGCCCACGATCTCGGCGTCGTCCGCTTCCTCGCCCATCGAGTTGTGGTGCTGTACCGCGGCCAAGTCATGGAGTCCGGCCCGGTCGAGGATGTGACAAGCCGCCCCCGCCATCCGTACAGCGTGGCGCTGACCGCTGCGGCGCCGGTTCCTCGTCCGGCCGAGCAGATCGATCGTCGCGCCCACCGTGAGGCTCTCAGCGTAGGCTCGGCCAGCACCGCGCCCCCCGACCCCAAAGGTTGCCCGTTCGCCTCTCGCTGCCCGTTGGCCGATGGGCAGTGCCATGCCGAGCGGCCGATGCTCCGACTGATCGGCGGTCAACGCGTCGCCTGTCACCACGCCGAACAAGTCGGTGTGACCTGGCCCCCACCCCCAAACTGATCGGGCAGCTCGCCTAGGAGGAACCATGACATATTCGACGAACCCGGCCTCATTCCTATGGGGCGCGGCCACCGCTGGCCACCAGATCGAAGGCAACAACACCAATAGCGACACATGGTTCCTCGAGCACGTTGAGCCGACGGTGTTCGCCGAACCGTCCGGGGCGGCGTGCAATTCGTTCGAACGGTGGGAGGACGACCTCGCGCTCGTCGCCGGAATGGGTTTGAACAGCTACCGGTTTTCGGTGGAGTGGGCCAGGATCGAGCCGAACCCGGGAGAGTTCAGCACCGCCGCCCTCGACCACTATGAGCGGATCGTCGACGGCTGTCTTGAGCGGGACCTCGCTCCGGTCGTTACCTACAATCACTTCACCGCCCCGCACTGGTTTGGAGCTCGGGGCGGCTTCTTGGATGCCGATGCGCCGATGCGGTTCGCCACCTACTGCGCCAGGGTCACAGAGGCATTCGGTGACCGCATCGCTTACGGACTCACCCTCAACGAGCCCCAGTTGCATCGCTTACTGGCGTGGATCCCGCTTCCCGACTTCGTGTACGAGGCGAACAAAGCGACTCTTGCCGCGGCGTCAAAGGCCGCGGGCGTCGATCGGTACCGGGTGGCCAATGTCTGGATTCCAGCTGAGTTCGAGGAGTTTGACGATGGATTCGCAGCAGGACATGAGGCGGCCCGCGCCGCTATCAAGGCGGCCGTACCTGATCTTCCAATTGGCCTCAGCATCGCCATGTGCGACGACTGCGTTGTCGGCGACGACACGACCGTGCGTGATCGCAAGAGGGCGGAGTGCTACGACCGCTGGCTGGACATAGCTGCCAACGACGACTTCATCGGCGTACAGAACTATGAGCGACGCTGGTACGACGGCGACGGAGCCGTTGAGGTCAACTCGTCACTGCCATTGAACGACATGGGCTCGGCCGTCGAACCCGGTTCACTGGCCGGGGCGGCGGCCTACGCGTACGAGCGCTCCGGCGTCCCAGTTCTGGTAACCGAGCACGGGGTAGCGACCGACGACGACACCCTGCGAGCTGGCCTAATTCCACCCGCCCTCGACCAACTGATGGTTCTTCGTGACAGTGGTGTCCCCCTGCTCGGGTACTTCCATTGGTCGCTCCTCGACAACTTCGAGTGGGTGTCCGGCTACAACCACCACCTCGGGCTGCACGAGGTGGACTTCAAGACCTTTTTGCGCACACCAAAGCCGAGTGCCCGGGTCTACGCCGATGTCGTTGCCCGCCACCAAGCAGGCTGACCGGTTCAACGCCACACGTCGTTTGCAACCGCGACGACATGTCGGAGCTTGGCCCACTGCTGGTCCTCGGTCATGACGTTGCCGTGAACCGTCGAAGAAAACCCGCACTGCGGGCTGAGACAGAGCTGGTCAATTGCGACATAGCCACTGGCGTCATCGATCCTTGACTTGAGGTCGTCAGGATCTTCGAGCTCGGGGAACTTGGAGGTCACCAGCCCGAGCACAACGGTCTTGTCTTCGGGAACAAATCGCAACGGAGCGAAGTCGCCGGAACGCTCGTCGTCGTATTCCAGGAAGTAGGCGTCGACGTCGAGTTCGCTGAACAACACTTCAGCCACCGGTTCGTACCCACCGCTAGCAAAATAGGTGCTGCGAAAGTTGCCACGACAGAGGTGAATACAGACCGTGAGATCGTCGGGGCAACCTTCAAGGGCCGCATTGATCAGCGCCGCGTAGGTTTGAGGGAGCGCATTGGGGTCGTCCCCTCGATCGATGGCGCCTTGACGCATGCCAGGATCGCAAAGGTACGCCAGGTTGGTATCGTCGAGTTGCACATAGCGACATCCGGCGGCGTAGAGCGCGGCGAGTTCGTCCCGATATACCTTCGCGAGATCCTCGAAAAACGAATCGAGGTAGGGGTACGACACGATGTCTATCCCGGCGCGTCCTCCCCGGAAATGCGCCATCGTCGGCGACGGGATTGTGACTTTGGTGAGGCAGCCCGCCGGTGTGTGACTGGAGACGAATTCATAGTCGGCGACCTGAATCGGATGGTCGTGAGTGAGTCTGCCGGTCACTGTGATCCGCGGAGGCGCCTGATGAACGGTCTCTTCCGAGTCGGATGTCGCCGCGATCATGCCTTCGACTGTGATACCGCCGAGCTGCTGGAGGAAGTCCAGGTGGAACCACTCTCTGCGAAACTCACCGTCGGTGATGCTACGGATACCAGTCTCGGCGAGACGATTGACCAAAGCAGCGATCTCGGTGTCTTCAACTACGCGCAGCCCAGCTGCATCGATCTGCCCAGCTTGGTGGTTCACCCGAGCTTGCAGGATTGTTGACGTGCGCAGCAGGCTACCGACATGATCGGCTCGAAATGGGGGGTTGGTCTTGGACATTGACGCATTCCTTGCGTGGTCGGTTCAGCTCAGCTCCGAAGCTGCTGCTCGAGCTTGTGGAGCCACTTGTAGCAACTCATGACTTGGCGGACGGAGCTATTGGGCTCGCGGCCCTCGCGGATGGCGGCAATGAACTCACGGTCTTGGAGCTCGATGCCGTTCATGGAAACGTCGACATGAGACACGTCGATCGGTTCGTCGCGCCCTGTGAAGAGGTCGTCGTAGCGGGCAATGTAGGTGCCGGAATCGCCGATGTAGCGGAAAAATGTGCCGAACGGTCCGTCGTTATTGAACGAAAGTGAGAGCGTGAGGATTGAACCACCGCTGGTCTTCATCTGGATCGACATGTCCATGGCGATGCCGAGTTCGGGATGGTGGGGGCCTTCGAGCACATTGGCCGCTACGATCTCCTCACCGACCTGGTAGGCGAATAGGTCCACCGTGTGGGCGGCGTGGTGCCAAAGCAGGTGATCGGTCCATGAACGAGGTTGTCCCAGGGCGTTAGTGTTGGTGCGCCTAAAGAAGTATGTCTGCACGTCCATCTGCTGGATGTTGAGCTCGCCAGCCTGGAGCTTGCTGCGCAGCCACTGATGCGACGGGTTGAAGCGCCGGGTGTGACCGACCATGGCCACAAGGCCCGAACGCTCCTGAGTAGCGAGCACGGCTTCGGCCTCGGCAAGCGAATCGGCGAGTGGGATCTCGACTTGGACGTGCTTGCCAGCCTCCATGCAGGCAATCGACTGGCGAGCGTGCATCGGAGTGGGGGTGGCCAGGATTACGGCGTCCACCTCGTCAACGTTCAGAGCCTCGTCGAGTTCGGTTCCCCAGTGGGCTATGCCGAATTCTTCGGCGACCTCGCGGGCGGTGTTGGACACGGGGTCGATGACCGATATGACTTCGGCACCATCGATGGCGTCTATTCCCTCTAGGTGTTTGCGACCAAAGGCACCGGCACCAGCAAGGGCAAGCTTCATCGTAGATCCTCTCGGCTTCCACTCGTGCAGATGATCTTGCCACCTGCCCGCCAGGAATGTCGACAATCTTGTTGACATTTGCGAAACTCGTCCAATGGAAGGCGGCATTTCTTGCATGATCATGCGCGGTGGATCGTCCAAGGGGGCCTACTTCCTGCAAGAAGACTTGCCCACTGGTGCCGATGAGCGTGCTTCCCTGCTTCGTCGGATCATGGGCTCACCAGACCCTCGCCAGATCGACGGGATTGGGGGGGCCCACCCACTCACGTCGAAGGTGGCAATTGTCGCGCCGTCTCCCGACGGAGAGGCCGATGTCGACTATCTATTCCTCCAGGTCAACGTTGAAGACGACATAGTTTCCGACCGGCAGAACTGTGGCAACCTGCTTGCCGGCGTCGCCCCGTTTGCAATCGAACGAGGCGTCATCGATGCTCCCAGCGATGGCGAGGCGACGGTGAGGATCCGCATGCTCAACACCGACTCGATTGCTACTGCGCGGCTCGAAGTGCGCGACGGCGCCCCGGTCTACGACGGCGATATGACGAATTCGGGCGTGCCAGGAACCGCCGCAGCGATCTCTCTGGAGTTCGAGGAAATTGCCGGGAGCTCGGCCGCTGCGCTACTCCCGACCGGCAAGCCGTTTGATGAAGTCGAGGGCATCGCCTGCACGATGGTTGACAATGGCATGCCGGTGGTCGTGATGGCGGCGGCCGACCTCGGTGTCACCGGCTATGAGCCATGCGCCGTCCTCGAAGGCAACGAGGCCCTGCGCACGAAACTCGAAGCGATCCGCGTCCAAGCGGGATACCGAATGGGCCTCGGTGACGTCAGCGCAACGACAGTGCCGAAGCTCACGTTCGTCGCCCCACCGCAGGCGGGTGGAAATCTCTGTACTCGCACCTTCATTCCCCACCGGTGCCACGACGCTATAGGTGTGTTTGGTGCGGTGGCGGTCGCCACCGCCGCACTGCTTCGCGGGTCGCCGGCGCACAAACTGCTCACTCCACCCGACGACAGCGTCGTCCGGCTCGAACACCCCACCGGCCATTTTGACACAGTCATAGAGATCAGCACCGATGCCGACGGCACGATCGAGGTTCCCCGCGTCGGGATAATTCGAACCACCCGAAAGCTAATGGACGGCACCGTCTTCCCTCGTCCGGAGTAGCAATGGCTACTCGTAATCCTCCCCACACGTTCCCGCTTAAGCGAACCGTGGCTGGCCCCCGACCCGAGATCAGTCCCCCGGTGGCGTTCACCCCTCCGCCGCTCGCGTGCGACGCCCACTGCCACGTCTTCGGCCCGGCCGCGGCGTTCCCGTTCTCCCCCAACCGTACCTACACGCCGCCCGACTCCGGGATCGACGACTTTCTACGCCTTCAGGACCGTCTCGGTCTCTCGCGTGCAGTGTTCGTGCAGGCCAGCTGCCACGGCTCGGACAACACTGCGATGGTCGACGCAATCAAGCGTGGTGGGGGGAGATTTGCCGGTGTGGCGATGATCGATCAGTCGTATACCGACGACGACTTAATCGAGTTGCACGAAAACCGAGTGCGGGGCATCCGATTCAACTTTGTCGCCCATCTCGGCGGTGCCCCCGACCTCGACGAGTTCTGGGAGCTTGTGTACCGGGTCGCCAAGTTCGATTGGCACATTGTCCTGCACTTCGACGCAAAGGACTTCGCCACATACACCGACGTCCTCGATGCCATGCCAGTCCCGTACATCATCGATCACATGGCCCGCGTCCCCGCCGCGCACGGTATCCATCAGGAGCCGTTCCAGCGACTACTCGAACGCATCTCCACCGACGAACGCTGCTGGGTGAAGATCAGTTGCGCCGAACGTCTCACAGAAGGACAGGTAGCACCATTCGACGATGTCATTCCATTGGCTCGGGCGCTCGTCGAAGCAGCCCCTGATCGACTCCTGTGGGGCACCGACTGGCCCCATCCGAACCTCAAAGTCATGCCCGACGAAGGCGAGCTTCTCGATCTCCTTGCAGCCTTCGCTCCCGACGAATCCGTACGAAACCGCATTCTGGTGGACAATCCCCAGGTGCTGTATACCTTCTAGTTGCTATGAGCCGCGCTGATTCCGTCACCGACACCCTTCGGCAGGCCATCCTGAAGGGCCGATTTGAGCCGGGAGATCGCCTCCTGGAAGTGGCGCTTGCCGAGGAGTACGCGGTGGGCCGGGCCGCGATTCGGTCTGCGCTCTTGGAGCTGACGTCCGGGGGACTCGTGAAGCGAGAGGCCAACCGTGGCGCGACTGTGCGGCGGATTTCGATCGCCGAGGCGATCCAGATCACCGAAGCACGCGCCGTTCTCGAGAGTCTCATCGCCGCCAGGGCGGCCCGCAATGCGTCAGCCGAATGCCACTCAGAACTCCGCCAGATCATCGCCGAAATGGAAGAAGCTGTCAGCGACGGCCAGAGCCAGGCCTATTCCGAGCTCAATGGACACATGCACTGCCGCCTAAGGGAAATGAGCGGCCACCATATTGCCTCGCAGCTGGTCGCTAATCTGCGCGATCGCGCCGCCCATCACCAGTACCGGCTCGCATTGATGCCGGGCCGCCCAATCGAGTCCCTGGAGGAGCATCGGGCAATTGTCGAAGCAGTCGTCGCTGGCGAAGAGGACACGGCTGCGCAGGCAATGCAAAACCACCTCCACTCGGTGATCGACGTGTTGACACGATGGGGCGACGCTCCCCGCTGAAGGCTTGATGTCCTGGTACGGGGCTCAATTTGACGGGGATCAGATGTCGGGGAGGTCTGGCAGACCTTCGGCAAGAACCGATTCGAGAATTTGCATCGTGGCTTGAGTCATGGTGGATGCCACGACGAGTTCGTCGAGGAGGTCGACGGCGGCCGCCATCTCATCGAGACGTCGCTTGGCGTGGACGCCTGTTCCTTCTACGAGACGACGGATAAACTGCTCGTCGGCATCGGCCAGCTGTCCCATCACGCTCTGCCAGGTCTCGACGGCGAGATCGGCCTTTCGGGCGCCCCTCAAGGACTCGATCAAAACGGCGGCAACGCCTTTGATGACGACGCTGCGCAGCAGCTTTCGGGTGGCGGCCTCACCCGGTTCGGTGCCTACGACCTCGACCGTGGCACCGAGAGGGGTGACGGCAGCGAGGAACTCGTCGGCGGCGGGGCCGGAGGCGAGCATCGGCGTGCGCAGGCCACGATCCGGAACGGTGGTCATAAGTGCGATGTCGGTGAACCGGAGGCTTGCGCCTGCCGCCATAGTTGCGAGCTCTCGTTTCTTTGCCGGTGACGATGTCGACAAGTCGGCATAGACGGCACCGGTGGGAATCGTGTGGAGGGCTTGGGTCAGCGCATCCAAAGCATCAGCGCCCGCCGTGATGGCGAGTACGAACTCGGCGTCGACCACCGCAGACGCAGGATCCGTCACACGCATGACACCGGTTGGCGTGTCAACGTCAGCCGGATCAAATCCGATGACCTCGGCCCTGGCGGCGGCGAGGTCTCGGCTGATCTCCGATCCCGCTTCGCCTAGGCCGAAGACTGCGATGCGCATCAATCGAGTGACTCGACCCACTCGACGCCCATAGCGGCGAGCTCGGCGCGCAGCCCGTAGAAGTCGAGTCCAAGCTCGCCAGCTTCGAGCCTTGCTCGAGTGCCTGCTTCCTTGGCAAGCCGCGCATTCGATTGCTCAAGCGCCCAGGCCGCTTCTCCGCGAGCTACGACCACAACTCCATCATCGTCAGCGCATATCACATCGCCGGGATGGACGATCTGCTCGCCGATGCGAATCGGTACGTTGACCGAACCGGCGGTGTTCTTTACCGTGCCTTGGCAAGAGACATGGCGACTCCAAACGGGGAAGCCCATTTCTCGCAGTTCAGCGGTGTCGCGAACACCTGCGTCCGTGACAAGGGCCCGCACGCCCCGGGCCATTACCGACGTGCCGAGTAGATCCCCGAATCCGCCGTGGGTCGACGGTGCGGTGGTGGTGACAACCAGGATGTCGCCAGAGCCGCATTGTTCGACGGCAGCGTGGATCATTCCGTTGTCGCCTGGATGACAGAGGACGGTGACTGCGGTGCCGGCGACGCGGGCACCAGTCTGTATCGGCGTGATCTCGGCGCCGAAATAACCACGACGGCCGATGGCCTCGTGCACAGTGGCCGTGCCCATCGAGGCAAGGGAGTCAACGGTGTCGAGCGGCGCTCGCTCGATTGAAGTGACGACGACGTGGCGTGGTCCATGGATATTGGTCATTTCAGGCTCCGAGACGGGGGTAGACGCGGCGAATATTTGATTCGTAGATCGCCGCCCGATCGGCATCGGTGATGTTCGCAGCGTCGATATAGACCTTTGTGTCATCGAAGTAATTCCCGGTGTCAGGATCGATGCCGCGCACGGCACCGACCATCTCCGATGCGAATAGGACGTTTTCCATCGGAACGACGTCGACGAGCAGATCGATTCCGGGCTGGTGGTACACGCAGGTATCGAACCAGATGTGATCCATGAGCCCGTCGAAGTCCCAGCCTTTGTCTTGGGCAAGGCCTTTGAAGCGACCCCAGTGGTACGGGACAGCGCCTCCGCCGTGGGGTATCACCCAGCGCAGTCCGGGGAAGCTACTCATGAACCCGGACGTGAGCGCTTGGACGAATGCTGTTGTATCGGCGCCGAGATAATGGGAACCGGTGGTGAAGAAGTGCTCATTGCACGATGTGGAGACATGGATCATTCCGGGTACGTCGAGTTCCTGCATGGCCTCCCAAAGGGGCCACCAGTAGCGGTTCCAGAGCGGCGGCCCGTTCCAGAGGCCACCGGACGGATCGGGATTCACGTTGCAGCCGATGAAGCCCATCTCCTGGACACAGCGGCGCAGCTCATGCACCGACGAGTCGATAGCCACTCCGGGTGATTGCGGCAGTTGGCATACTGGGGCGAAATTCTCGGGAAAAAGGTCGCAGCAACGTCGAATCAACTCGTTCTGGTGTTCGGTCCAGAATAGTGACGTGTATTTGTTGCCCAAGTGGTGACCCATCCAACTGGCTCGCGGCGAGAAGATCGTGAGATCGGTGCCCCGCTCCCTCTGGAACTTCAGCTGGGCGCCCTCGAGCGACTCGCGGATTTGGTCGTCGCTGACATTGATGACCCCTTTCTCTCCCACGTGGAGCGGATCAGCCTCGACTTCAGCAGTTTGAGCCTTTCGCCACTCGCCTACCGACGGCGGTGTAGTGGTGTAATGGCCATGGCAATCTATGACCAACGGGCCCCCTGGATTGTCGACAATCGTGTAAACAGTTTGCCATACTGCGCACGCGCAACAACAGGGCCTACAACTCACCGAGGAGATCCAATGGCTATCGAAAAGCCCTACCTCGACATTCCCGGCACGATCGTCTTTGATGCCGACCAGGCTCGTCTGGGGTATCACCTCAACCAGTTCGCAATGTCGCTCATGAACGCCGACAACCGCAAGCGGTTCAAGGCCGACGAGGATGCCTACCTCGACGAGTGGGATATGACCCACGAGCAGAAGCAAGCAGTTGTCGACCGCGATTTCAACCGTCTCCTCGCCCTTGGTGGCAACATCTACTTCCTGGCCAAAATCGGTGCGACCGACGGTCTCAGTTACGTCCAGATTGTGTCCTCGATGACCGAGAACGACGCCGACCAGCATGCCGCGATGATGATCGCCGGCGGTCGGTCGGTTGATGGCAACCGGTATCTGCATGAGTGGGAGGATCGCCCGTGAGCGCCCGCATCGCTGCGGCCTTGTTCATGTCGCATGTCCCCGCCATTGGTGTCGCTGCTGACTTGGGCAAGACCGAGGAGCCCTATTGGAAGCCACTATTCGACGGCATGCAGCCGGCGCGCGACTGGATAGCGGCCAATCCGCCCGACGTTGTGATCCTGGTGTACAACGACCATGGCAATGCGTTTTCCCTCCAGATGATCCCGACGTTCGCGCTCGGCATGGCCCCGTTCTACGAACCCGCCGACGAGGGCTGGGGGCCACGGCCGGTACCCACAGTCGAAGGGCACCCGGCGTTGTCGGCACATATCGCCCAAAGTGTTATCCCAGCCGGTTTTGACCTCACCCTCGTCAATGAGATGACCGTTGACCACGGTCTCACCGTTCCGCTCACCATGATGTTTGACAAGCCCGATGCGTGGCCGTGCAAGGTGGTGCCGCTTGCGGTCAACGTGGTACAGCATCCGACACCCTCTGGGCGACGATGCCTCGAGCTCGGAAAGGCTTTGCGAGCCGCCGTCGAGACCTTCGATGACGACATCATCGTCCAGATCTGGGGGACCGGCGGTATGAGTCACCAACTTCAGGGTGCCCGGGCCGGATTGATCAACGCGGAGTTCGACAATCGATTCATGGACGACATGATCAACGACCCCGAAGTTCTCGCCGAAGTGCCGCCGGTCGAGTACTTGCGTGAAGCAGGCAGTGAGGGGATCGAGCTGGTTATGTGGCTGATCGCCCGTGGCTCCATGGCCGACTTGGCCGGCGGAGGTAGTCCAGGGGAGGTGCATCGCCTGTATCACGTGCCCGCGAGCAACACCGCGGTCGGACAGTTGGTTCTTGAGAACGGCACGGTTACTGCGTGAGGAGGCAAGTGGTCATTGTTGGCGGGGGACCGGCCGGATCGCTGCTGCTGCACATCCTTCACAACGCTGGAATCGACGCGATCGTCCTAGAACGACAAACCCGCGACTACGTTTTGGGCCGCATCCGCGCTGGTGTGCTCGAGTGGGGCACTGTCGAAGTTCTGCGGGCCAACGGACTTGGGCGCAACATGGATGCCGAGGGTCATGTCCACGACACGATCAACATCGCATGGCGCGGATCCGAACTGCTAACCGTCGACACCAACCTCCAAATGGGCCGTCAAATGATGGGATATGGCCAAACCCGCATCCAAAAGGACCTCTACGATGCGAGTGACGCGGTCGGCAGCGAGATCGTCTTTGAAGCGGATGACGTAGCCATACACGACATTGAGACAGAAGCGCCATGGGTTACCTACTGCCACAACGGGGTCAACGAACGCATTGACTGCGACTACGTGGTTGGCTGCGACGGTTTCCACGGCATCAGCCGCCAAACCATACCGAAGTCGATCCGCACCGAGTACCTCAAGGAATACCCATTCGGCTGGCTCGGCATCCTCGCCGAGACCCCTCCAGTCCCGTACCTCCTGTACGCCAACCATCATCGCGGCTTCGCCCTTTGCTCCAGCCGCAATCCGATGCTGGCACGCTTCTACGTGCAGTGTGAGCTGACCGATTCCGTCGATGACTGGTCAGATGACCGCTTCTACGAGGAGTTAACGGCCCGCCTCCCTGCTGATCAGGTCGCGCTCATCTCGCCAGCTCCATCGATTGAGAAGTCAATAGCGCCGCTTCGCAGCTATGTAGCGGAGCCGCTACGCCACGGGCGCCTGTTTCTCGCCGGCGACGCCGCCCACATCGTGCCGCCTACTGGGGCCAAGGGCCTCAATCTGGCGGTGGCCGACGTTCACTATCTGTCGCAAGCGCTGATGGCCGTCTATGCCGGGAACACGACCGGCATCAACCGCTATTCCGACGTGGCATTGCGTCGTGTATGGAGCGCGGTCCGGTTTAGCTTCTGGATGACGAACCTGCTCCATCGGTTCCCCGGCCAAACGGCTTTCGAGCAGCGCACTCAGGAACAGGAGCTGCGCTACATCTCCAGCTCCCCAGCAGCTCAGCAGTCGCTAGCAGAGCAATACACCGGTCTTCCGTTCGAGACATTTGGCACCGACTAAAGCACCGGGACAAGGCAGACAACTCGCTGTTGTCAGCGGGAAACGAATGCATCCAACTCCGCGTCGTAGACGAAGAGCGCCGGCTGGGCGTTGGACACCCACGGCTTGTCGGGCGTTAGCGACCCGCTGGGCGACCCCGTCATTGGGAAGGTCCCGAGATCGTATCCGGCCTGGAGGAAGCTCTCCGGGGTGAGCTCAGGCCCTGCGGCCGTCGCCAGGGTCACGAAGATATCCCACGCCGCACAGACCTCCATCGCCGTCCCGGATTCGGCGTCTTCGCCCTCGGTGGACGTCCCCAAGCCCTGCCCGGTGGCCTCGTTGATTATCTCGAAGCACTCGGGAATGCCGTACAGGCCTTCAGCGATCAGTTCGTCCACTCCCGGCTCGCCGGTGGCGATCAGATTGGGAAACAGGCTCAGGTCGGCTCCGAGAGCAATATTGGTAGCCACATCGTTGGCCGGAGTCACGATGTTCCAGTCGGTCAGCCCTGCCCGCTCAAGACCGTTCAAGGAACCGGCCACGGCGCCGTCCACGTTGACGATCCAGTCGGGATCGAGCGTCCGCCACCGCTCGACATTGATATCGATCTCGGCCTCCGCCGCAATCAGGTCCTCTCCTCCGATCTGCTGTTGGGTGATCTCGAGGACCTCGGCGCCGAAGCCCCGAAGCACCTCGGCGGCCACCTCATGCCGCCCGTCGGTGGAGCCGCCGTAGATGATCACCTTGGCGCCGTCGAATTCGGGCCTCAACAGCTCCAACCCGGCGAGCAGTGAGCCGAACTGGTACGGGCGGGTGGTCATCAAGCGCCCCTGGCTGGCGTCTACATCCTCCAGCGCCAAGTCGGCGGTGTTGATCACGATGGTCTCGTAGATATCGACGTAGCAGAGAAGATTGCCCCAGCCACTGATGAGGAATCCGAGCACCAAGAACACTTCGTGGTCCTCGTTGAGAACCACGCACGCCGCTTCGTACGCCGTTTCGTCGAGGATGTCCCACTGCTCGGTAATGATCTCCACCTGGCGCCCGTTGATCCCGCCGGCAGCGTTGGTGGCGTCGACGAGCGGCTGGTACCGGGCCAAAATGTCGCCCACCTCGGCAAAAACAGTCACGTCGGTGATGGCCACGCCGAGGGTGATCGTGTCGGCCGTCACGCCCCGAGCGGTCGCCGTCAGCTCGACAACGGCATCGTCGGCCTCTTCGCTCGGTGCGGTCTCGCCCTCCTCAAAGCCGCCGTCAGCCGAGGCGCTGGCTTCCCCAGAGCCATCGCTCGGTGCGGTGTCGCTCTCTTCAGAGCCACCGTCGGTGGCGGCCGAATCGCCCGCGTCCTCTTCGTCGGCACTGTCGCGATCAGGGGCGGCGGTGGGCTCAGATGCCGCAGTGGGCTCGCCTGCGCCAGCCGGCTCCGAAGAAGGCCCGTCCGAATCCCCCCCACACGCCGCAGCCAGCAAAACCACCACAACCACGAGGGCCAACCAGTTCTTTCGACGCATCGCTTCCCCCTCACGGCCTGATGGCCTAATCAGCGGAAATGCTAGCCGTCTGCCCGTCGAGATCGCCTCGCAATGAAGTACTTTCGAGGACCATGGCGAGCATGATCCGGCGGTTTTACATCCTTCCTGTGAATCCCGGGGTTCCCGACGCGACGGTGCAGGAGATGATCGGCGTGCTGGGCGCTGCTGATCGGTTCATTCCGGGTTTGTTGGACTCCTCGGCCGGCGTTGATTTCGATTCGCGCACGGTGCTGTGGGAGAACACTTTTGTCGACGAGGCGAGCTATTCCGGGCCCTACATGGTGCACCCGTATCACATCGGGGCCATCGACAACTACGTCATGCCCGACAGCCCCGAGTGCATCACCGACAACACCTACGCCACGCGCTACACGACTCCCGACGCCACCCAGAATGTGCGGGGCGGGATCCGCCGGGTGCTGCTGTTGAACGCGAGCACTGAGGCCGACGCGCCGGCGATCGAGGCCCTCGCGGCGCAGCCCCCGGAAATGGCGGCGTCGGTGTTCGGCGCCGACGACGTGGGGTGGGTGTCGGCCAAGGGACGGGCCTGGACCCACGTCTGGGAGCAGGCCTTCACCGACATGGCCCAGCTCGAGCGCTACCTCGACACGCCCGACGGCACCGCCTGCTCCAGTGTCGAGGGTTTCGCCAGCCTGGGCATCGACGTGGGCTCGCTGAAGATATTCGCCTGCCCGTTCGAGCTCTCACCCGCTGAGCACCAGTCCCCTTCCGCCCCGCCACCGGACACCACTCCCGTGCTGTACTCCCTCACCGCCCGCACCGCCGCGGCCGATGCCGACGCCTACGTCGGGCTGCTGGAACGCTGCTATGACCCGTTCATGGCCGACAACGGCACCACCCTCCTGGAGCGCTGGCGCACCCTCGATCAGGGCTACCTCCAAGCCGAGGTCCACTCCACCTGGCAGATCGACTCCCTGGCCGCCTACAGCGACCTGCGGGCCAAGACCATTTCCGACCCGCACTGGAACGCCTACGTCAAAGACGCCTTACCCGTGGTGAAAGGCGGATCCCGACGCTTCCACCGGGCCCTCTAGGCGCGAACGCCAGCCAGCTGATGTTCACCACACCTTCCGCCAACAGATGATTCCCGGTCAGCCGGGGATATCGAGGACCAATCCCAGCACCTCGCGGATCTGGCTGAGCGCTGCCCCTCCGACGTTGCCCCTTGCGGTCTCGATTCGGCTGGCCGCGATAGCACGGATGTGCTGGCACTGAGCGGCTGAGGCTCGATCCAAATCATTCTCGGGATCGGCTTCGATCTCTACCTCCGACGCAAACCCTCGAAGTTGCGAAGTCAGAGGTACCACTTGAACAACGCTGGGTCCAGCGTCGAGCACCCTCTGGGCTGTCACGACGACTGCCGGATGGCGAAACCCCGCTTCTCGGCCAAACGGAAGCCCAAGGTCCAACTCAACGACATCACCCGAGGTCAGCATCGAGCCAACCCATCTCGTCTTCGGTCAGTCGGCCACTCAGCTCAGCTCCGATCTCGTCTTGTCGCAGTCGTCGAACCGCCAACGCAACCGTGTCACCCACCGTTGTGCCGAGAGAAGCCGCGAGCCTCTTCAATTCCAGATGGGTCGCCACATCGATACGCACACTGGTGCTTTGCATGCAATTATGTTATCAGATTTGTATGCAAGGGCCACCGCGGCGTCGCCGTCATGTTTGCTCCCAATGAACTGGCGGTTCAGCTCATTCGAATGTGGTGGACGGTGATGTCGAGCACGGCTCGGCGCAGTGCCGACATCACCTCGGGGTCGAGCAGCTCGGGGGCGGCCAATGCCTTATGTTTGGGGACCATGGCGAGCATGATCCGGCGGTTGATGTGGGGTGGGGGACGAGATGACTGAACAAGATCCTTCGGTTGCGGCTTGGCGGGCGTATTGCCAGTCGATTGCGGATGCCGGAGAGATGGTGTTCGCACCCGGGGCGCCCGACGATCCCGATGTGCGGGCGGAGGGGATTCGGGCGCTGAGCCGGTACATGGCCTTCGGACTGGAGCAGTGCCTTGAGCGCGCCGATCCGGCTAGGCCCGAGTTCGTGGATGTGCAGACAACCATCCGCAAGTTCATGGGCGACAACCCCGACCAGACCTACTTCTCGGCTGCCGTGAGAGGCGACCGGTCGTATCGGATCAACGCCACCATGGCCGGCGCGGTGGCGGTTGAGATCGGGGTGTACGCCGGCAATTTCGGCAGTGACGGCGGTCGCCGGCTGGTGGACGCGGTGGAGGACACCACGCTGCGGGTGGATGCCGACGGCAGCTACGAGCTGCTGCTCACCCCCGATCCCGAGCCCGACAACCCCAACCAGCTCCGCCTCGATCCCGACTCCAGTTCGGTGCTCATCCGCACCTACTTCACTGACTTGTCGGTTCGGCTGGCCCATCCCCGCCCCACCATCGAGGCCATTCCACCGGCCGAACGAACCCCTATGCTCACCCCCGATCAGCTCCAGCGGGGGTTGGAGCTGGCCGCCCTGCACACCGCCGGATCATTCGGCTGGTGGGTCAACCACAAGCTGGAGAAGCTGAGCGGGACGCCCATTAACACCTTCCCGCCCCTGGTGGATGAGGGCGACATGCACACCCCGCAAAATGTGCGCTACCTGTCCGGCGAATGGCGCCTGGCACCCGATGAAGCACTGCTGGTGGACTTCGACCCGTCGGGCGGGGCCGACTACTGGGCGTGGGTCCTATTGAACCACTGGGGCGAGACGGTGGACTGGCGAACCCGAACCACGGTCATCAACGGCGACCGTGCCGTGCGCCGCGACGACGGTTCCGTTCGGCTGGTGGTGGCCCACGAAGACCCCGGCTTGCCCAACTGGCTGGACACCGCCGGCCACCCCGCAGGATCGCTTAGCCTCCGCTGGTTCCGCTCCTCCGCCCCGCTTCCCACGGCTGAAACCCAAGTAGTCCCCTTCACCCAACTCCCGAATTCCTGACCCTGCCTTCGAGCCAACCCATCTCGTCTTCAGTGAGTCGACCCCTCAGTTCAGCTCCGATCTCGTCTTGCCGTAGTCGCCGAACCGCCAGCGCAATCGTGTCACCCACTGTTGTGCCGAGAGATGCCGCGAGCCTCTTCAATTCCTGATGGGTCGCCATATCGATATGCACAATGGCGCTTTGCATGTATTCATGTTTTCAGATTTGTATACATTCGCAATCACTGCGTTGCCGTCTTGGTTGCTCTCAATGATTCCGCAATGGAGAATTTGTCATACGGACAGGGACCATGACCGAGATACCGAGACTCTCAGCCCGCTATGACCCTCAGGAACTGTGTTCAGCGCTTAGCGACTACGGCTGTTGTGTAGTCGAGGGCGCGGTCGGCGAGGGGGTCGTGGACGCGGTGGCGAGCGAGATGGCACCCTTCTTGGAGGACACGCCACGGGGCAATACCGACTTCGCTGGGGCCGGAACACGACGGACGGGTCTGGTGGTCGGTCGCTCGCCTACCTTCCGGTCGCACCTGGCCCGCCACCCGATAATCCTCACCGCTGGCGACCACACTTTGGGGCACGCGCCCACCTGGAGCCTCTCGTTTGCCCACTATTTCGAACTGTTCTCGGGTGAAGCCGACCAGATGCTCCATCGCGACACCTGGAAGTATGGCGCGCCTCCGTTTCCCTCTGAGGTTGATCTCAACGCCTTGTGGGCGGTCACCGAGTTTACGGTGGAGAATGGAGCGACCCGCGTCGTGCCCGGAAGCCACGCATGGGACGACGACCGCCGTCCCGAACCGGGCGAAGATGTTGCCGCGGTCATGCCCAAGGGCTCGGTGCTCTTGTACACGGGCTTGCTCTTCCACGGAGGCGGTGCCAATGTGGGCAACGAGGTGCGGCTGGCGGTCAACGCGCAGCACACGGTGGGCTGGCTCAACCAGACCGAACGCCTCCTGCTCGAGTTCCCGCCCCACGCCGTAGCCGACTGGGACGACGACCTCATCCGGTTCATCGGCTACCAGCTTGCCGGCCCGGCATTGGGCCACTGGCGCAACGCCGAAGACCCATTCACCGCTATCGAGGAATATCGCGCCACCAACCGGTAAGCGCCCCGTCGAAGTCCGCCCCCTTCAAGACGAATAACGGAAGACGAGAGTCGCCTGTCAAACGAGGACTTGGCTGATTTCATCTGGGACGTTGAGGTGGAAGAAAAGGGCGTTGGCGTCGGGATCGGAAAGAGTGACCATCAATATGTCACACCCTCTCTGTACGGTATTTTCATGGCACAGACAGCACGCGGTAAAGGCAGCCGCCGATGCCCCATCCTCATCCAACTGTTCACCATGTTCTTCAACGTCGCAGCATGAGAGCCGCCGAGTTCTTCGCTGGTATGGGCCTGATGCGAGCGGGTCTAGAGCGGGTGGGGGTCACGACTGTATTCGCAAACGACATCGACGAGACCAAGGCCGCTCTCTACCGTGCCAACTGGGGCGACGATGTGCTTGTGGTGGAAGACATCCGCAACCTGCGCGGGGACGACATCCCAGACGCCGAGATCGCTACCGCCTCCTTCCCCTGTGTGGACATGTCGCTGGCGGGCAACCTTGCCGGACTCGAAGGTGAACAGTCCAGCCTCATCACCGAGTTCTGCCGCATCCTCGCAGAGATGGGCGAACGCCTTCCAAGGGCCGTGATAGTAGAGAACGTGCCGGGTTTCGCCACGGTGAACGAGGGCCGAGACTTTGCTCTAGTCGTCGAGATGCTCGAAGCACTCGGCTACACGGTGAATGCCACTGTCGTCAATGCGTCGGCATTCGTGCCGCAGAGCCGAGCCCGCGTGTTTTTGCTCGGCACGCTAGGCGAACACCCGCTAATGCCGGAGGTTCCCAAAGCGGCATCTCTGAGGCTGGTGGATGTGGCTAGCAAAAGCGACGACTGGTGGGCACCCGATCGGCGCGACTCTTTCTTGGAGTCCCTGTCGCCATTGCAGCGTGAACGGATCGAAAGGTGGCGCCAAGACAAACGTCTACGGTTCCTCGGTGCGTATCGACGCACCCGTAAAGGAAGAGCCGTTTGGGAGGTCCGCAGCGACGAAATCGCAGGTGCGCTACGAACCACAAGGGGAGGTTCCTCACGGCAGGCTCTAGTGCGAGTGGGCCGAGGCGGATTCGATGTGCGTTGGATGGATGTTGACGATTATGCCCGCCTTCAAGGGGCGGAAGACCTGAACTATGGCGCGGTGTCGGAACGACAAGCCATGTTCGCACTGGGTGATGCGGTGTGCGTCCCGGTTATTGAGTGGCTTGGCCAGAATTGGCTAATGAGGCTCGCGGCTTGACCTCAAATTCGCCACCGGACGTTGATGCTCTCTACGAAGGAGTAACACGCCTACTCGACGCCCCCGACCCGTCGGGCCGCAAGGTAGGAGACTGCAAATGCGGCGTGTACCTCTTCATCGACTACGACGGCGAGCCGATTTACGTCGGTCAGACCCAAGAGAACCTTCGCACTCGCATCCGACGTCATCTGACGAACCAACGCACGGACGCGGTGGCCATGCGGGTCCTCGACCCGTTCGAGGTTGCCGAAGTCGAGATGTGGCCATTTTGGGATCTAGATGGCAAAGAAGCAGGTGACACGCTCGATCGGGCGGAGTACACGGTCTATCGGCACGCCCTTTCCTCGTCGAAATTTAACGCTGTGCTAAATGAAGGGGAGATCACTGAGACCGAGGTGATCGACCTACCGCCATCCGTGCGGGGAGCAATCTTGCCTGAAGATGCTCGCGAGAGCCGCGAACATCCCGACCTGCGTCTGGCCCGTCGTGCGCGCACCATCGCTGATCTAGCTCGGGTCATCAGCGAACGGCAGGTCAGTAACGGCATTCGACGAACTCTGTGGGTCCAGTCTCGTCGACTTGAATATTTGGCACGGACGCGACTTGAGGAACGGGGAGGCTCCATCAGCGACACGTCTGAAGAGGTCTGATCCTCGCGACGTGACAATGCCATTTGGAGGTTAGACGAGCATGATCCGGCCTCGGTGTATGGGTAGCCTCGTCAGCGTGGACGTGACCGACGATGGGCAAGGGCGCGTACCGTGACCATCGCTGAATCCGAGTTGGCGGCGGCTCGAAGTGCTTGGGGGGTCGGTCTGGTCTCGATCGCTCAGGCCTATGAAGCAGACGGGATCGACGGTGCCCGTGCGGTTGCCTCTCGCTTTCTGGATGAGGTCTACGGGTACGACATGGGGCCGGTGCTGTTCAAGCCGACCATGGCGAGCGGCGAGCAGACGTTCCGGCCCACCAAACGGGGAGCGCTGTCCTACTTTGTGGGCCACGACCCGGAGTTTCCTCTCGACAGCGGGTTCGGACTCAAGGGCTGGCGAGACGTCAAGTCAGAAACCGCGGCAAGCTTCGTCGACGGCTACGTAGCCATGTGGATGGGGTGGGTAACGATGACCGACAAGGACGGTCTCATCACCAAGGTCGACAAGAGCTTCGGCTACAAGAAGGATGCCGACGGCGTGCTGCGCATCGTGCTCCATCACTCTTCGTTGCCCTACCAGCCGTGAGGCCGAGATCCCGCGATTCAGACGTTCGCAGGATTGCCGGCCGGATGGAAGACGAAGCCCTCGTAGTTGTTGGCGGCGATTTCTTCGCAGATTTCTCGGTAGGTGTGGGTGCCGCCTAGGTAGAAGGTGACGCCTCGGGGCTTGCCCTCGATGTTGGCGCCGGTCCACCAGGAGTCGGTCTTGCCGACGATGGACTGGGCGGCGATCTCGTGGACTTGCCGGGTCCATTCGGCCTCGGCCTCGGGATCGGAGTCGATGCGGTCGAGATTGTTTTCGAGCATGTGGGCCAGGCAGTCGGTGATCCAGTCGACGTGCTGTTCGATGGAGAAGATCACGTTGCTGAACACCGCGGGACTGCCCGGACCCGTGATCATGAACAGGTTGGGAAATCCCGACGCCACCAGGCCGAGATAGGTGCCAGCCCCATCAGACCATTTGGCCCGGAGCGGCAATCCGCCGACTCCCTGGATGTCCATGGCCAAAAGGGCACCGGTCATGCCGTCGAATCCAGTGGCATAGACGATCAGGTCGAGGTCGTAGGAGTCCTCGGTGGTCCGCAAACCCCGAGGTGTGATCTCCTCAATTGGGGCGGCCGCCACATCCACCAGGGTCACGTTGGGACGGTTGTAAGTCTCGAAGTAGTCGATTTCCACGATCAGCCGCCGGGCGCCGAGGGGGTGGTCGATGGCCAGGAGGCTCTCGGCCACCTCCGAGTCTTCGACTTTCTCCCTGATCTTGTCCTGAACGAACTCCGACGTGAGCTGGTTCGAATCGGCGTTGGTCATCACGTCGTCGAAGGTTCGGGCGAAGCCCGGGCCCCCTAGCGCCCACGAGTCCTCCAGGATCCTCGTCCGGGTGGCCTCGTCCACCTCCAGGGCCGACGAGACCTCGGGAGGACGGCGCCCCATCCCCACCGGACTCGCCTTCTTGAGCTCCCACCGCTCGCGATAGTTGTGCTTCAGCTCCTCAAGCGCGTCGTCGTCGATTGGCCGATTGCGGGCCGGGATGGCGAACTGCGGGGTGCGCTGGAACACGAACAGGTGCTCGGCCTGTTTGGCCAGCTGCGGGATCGCCTGAACTCCGGTCGAACCGGTGCCGATCACCCCGACCCGCATGCCGGTCACGTTGATGCCGCCCTTCGGCCAGCGGGCAGTGTGGATTTGCTGGCCCTCGAACGTCTCGGCCCCCTCGAACCGGGGCGTGTTCACCTCCGAGAGGCAGCCGGCGGCCGACACCACGTATTGGGCTGAGACCGCTGCGCCCCTGGATGTGCGTATGATCCAGCGATTCCGGTCGTCGTCGAAGCGGGCCTGCTCCACCCGGGTGTCGAACTCGATGTCCCGGCGCAGGTCGAAGCGGTCGGCGACGTGGTTGAAGTAGCGCTCTAGCTCCGGCTGGGTGGGAAACCGCTCGGTCCACTCCCACTCCTGCTCAAGTTCTTCGGAGAACGTATAGCAGTAGTCCCAGCTCTCCACATCGCACCGGGCACCGGGGTACCGGTTCCAGAACCAGGTTCCGCCGACCCCGTCGCCTTTCTCGAAGACCCTGGCCGACAAGCCGAGCCCACGCATCCGATGGAGGGCGTACAGCCCCGCGGCACCGGCGCCGATGATGACGACGTCGAATTCCTGCGGGGTCGTTGGATCTTCGATAAGGCAAGCATCGCGGATCACTCTCTCCCTGCGGAAGTAGTAGCCGGGCTATGGGTGACGCACTTGAACCGAGACCCCCGTCAGGGGTGGCGGGAGTAGGCTGAGAGCGTTGTCAATCGGGAAGGGGGCGGATATGAGCGACGAAGAAGACGTCGGAATGCTGGGCTCACTCGAGATCCCCTCCACCAATCGGCTCCTCGTCAGACTCAGCGGGCTGGTCATGGCGATTTCCACGCTGTTCAGCTGGTTGGTGGGAGGGCCGGACAGCTTCCCCAACATTGCCGGTGTCGGGCAGTCAACGTTTGGCGTCGGCCTCGCGGTATTTCTTGTGGGGTTGCTGTTCTTGCTGAAGCGGATGTCCGTTGGGGTCACCCTGGGTGCAGCCTTGGGTGCACTTGGAATCACACTGATCTTTGTCTCGCTCATGAGGCCGAACGACATAGAGTTCGGAGTTGGGGTTTGGATCGGGATGGGTGCGTCAGCCGCCGCCGTGTTGGGGGCGCTAATGCTGGCATTCGAATCAGACGACGAACCCATTTTGGAGGCTCAGCCCATGCCGCTTGCGCTGGGAGCGGCCCTCGCCGTCGTGGCCTCGTTCTGGCTTGACTGGTCCAGCTTTGCCTATTTCAGCCCCCATATCGGCTTTTATGATTCTGGTCCCCGCAACGGGCTGGAAGATGACGTGCTCTTCGGCTTTCCGATTCTCATCGTGGGCGTGATTGCCTTGGTGGTCGCAGTTGAATTGATGACGAATCCACCCCAGATTCAAGAGCGAAGACATCAGATCCTCCTTCTGGTGACGCGGGTAGCAGGCGTCATTGCCATTGTGACTGCTGGCTCGAATGTGTTGGCCATGTCGGTGCTGGGTTTCACCGCTGTATTCAGTTCCGGTCCGCTGGTGGCCCTGGCCGGAGGGGTCATTGTGACCCGCTCGATACGACACACCTGATCGCGCCAATCCAGTGGCAACTAGGGCCAAGGCGCCGGGTACACTGGCTGCTGCCCGCGCTTGTAGCTCAGTTGGATTAGAGCGTCTGACTACGGATCAGAAGGCCGGGGGTTCGAGTCCCTCCAAGCGCGCCACTTGTCTCTCAGACGATGGTGCGACCGCCGTTGACTCCGAGCACCTGGCCCGTTATGTAGTCCGCCTCGTCGCGCACCAGGAAGGCGACGGCGGCGGCGATGTCTTTGGGCTGGCCCACTCGCCGCATAGGCGTGGTGGGGATGTGCTGGTGGATTCCCTCGCCCAGTTCGCCGGCCTCGGCCGCGGCATGAAGCGATGGGGTCTCGACGAATCCGGGCGGGATGGTATTCACCGTGATGCCCTTGCGGCCAAGATCCAGGGCCAGCGAGCGGGTGAGCGAGATCAGCCCGCCCTTGGACGCGGAGTAGTGGGCCATGCGGGCGTTGCCGGTTTGCGCGCTCGACGACGAGATGTTCACGATGCGCCCCCAGCCAGCTTCGATCATGTCGGGTATCACCGCCTGACAGCACTGGAAAGGCCCCCGGAGGTTGACGGCCATGACCCGGTCGAAGGCCTCGCCGTCGATGTCGAGGAACCTGGCCGACGGGGTGATGCCGGCGTTGTTCACCAGAATCGTGATCGGCCCGAACGCCTCTCGCACATCGCTCATTCCGGCCTTGATCGAGCCCTGGTCTCCCACATCCATCTCGACGGCGATGGCCCCTCCACCCGCCTCCGCGATGTCGGCCGCCACCGTGGTAGCAGACTCGATGTCCACATCGATGACCCCGACGTAGGCGCCTTCGGCGGCGAGGCGGTGCGCGATAGCGGCGCCGAGGCCGGAACCCGCCCCGGTGACCACCGCGGTGCGGGGCCCGTCCCAGGCCGGAGTCGGTTGAGCTGAATGGCCTGTGGAATCCATGCTTCCTCCTCGCAGCTAATGTACTGAAACCACTCGGCTCCAAGCGCGCCGCAACAACCAAACGAGACATCGGATAGGGAGAAATTATGACCGACAACCTCGATGCCAATTTCTTCACAGATCAGGATTTGGTTGTCGACCCATACGCATACTTCGACGCGCTCCGGGACGCGTGCCCGGTACACCGCGAGCCCCACTACGACGTGATGATGGTGACCGGCTATGACGAAGCGGTCGAGGTTTACAACGATTCCGATTTGTTCTCGGCGTGCAACTCGGTTTCCGGGCCGTTTCCGGGCTTAGACGTGCCGTTGGAAGGCGACGACGTGAGCGAACTCATCGAGGCGCATCGCGACTCACTGCCGATGGCCGATCAGATCATCACGTTTGATCCGCCAAAACACACCGACCACCGTTCGCTGCTGATGAGGCTCATCACGCCGAAGCGCCTGAAGGAGAACGAGGAGTTCATGTGGCGCCTCGCCGATCAGCAGCTCGACACATTCATCGATTCGGGGCGCTGCGAGTTCATAAGGGAGTTCGCCCAACCGTTCGCGCTGCTGGTGGTTGCCGATCTGATGGGCGTGCCCGACGAGGATCGAGCCCGGTTCCAAGAGGAGATGCTGCATCGGCCGTCGGAACACAACATCGGAGGCACAGATGAGGAGGCGATGGCCAAGAACCCGCTGGAGTTCCTCTATGACCAGTTCAGCGCCTACGTCGAGGATCGCCGGGCCAACCCCGCCGAAGACGTCCTCACGGGACTCGCCTCTGCCCGGTTTCCCGACGGGTCGACTCCCGAGGTGCTCGATGTAGTGCGCATCGCCGCCAATGTGTTTGCCGCCGGCACCGAGACCACAGTGCGGCTGTTGAGCACCATGCTGCGGTTCTTGGCCGAAGACCCTGCCTTGCAGCAGCGCATCCGCGCCGACCGGTCGCTGATCCCCAATTTTGTGGAGGAGACCCTGCGGATCGAGAGCCCGGTGAAGGGCGATTTCCGGCTTTCTCGTCGATCGGCCACCATCGGCGGAGTCGATTTGGCCGCCGGGACCACGGTCATGGTGCTGAACGGCGCGGCCAATCGCGATCCAAGTCGGTTCAACGACCCCCACACCCTCGATATCGAGCGCGACAACGCCCGTCATCACATGGCATTCGGCCGAGGCGTGCACACCTGTCCCGGTGCCCCGCTGGCCCGCTCTGAGGCGCGTATCAGCCTGGAGCGAATCCTCGACCGCACCGCCGACATCCGTATCGACGAGTCGGTCCACGGGCCGGAGGGCAGTCGCCAGTTCAGCTACATACCCACCTTCATCCTGCGCGGCCTCACCCATCTCGGCTTGGAGTTCGATCCGGTGGAGGCGCCACCGCGATGACCGACGCCGTCGACGTCCTCGTCGTCGGTGCCGGAGTCACCGGGATCCACCAACTCCACCTGGCGAACTCAGCCGGCTTCACTGCCCGGCTGGTCGATGCGGGCGAAGGGCCGGGCGGCACCTGGTTCTGGAACCGCTACCCCGGTGCCCGTTTCGACTCCGAGAGCTACACCTACGGCTACCTGTTCTCCCCCGAGCTGTTCGACGAGTGGGAGTGGCAGGAGCGCTTCGCCGCCCAGCCCGAGACTGAGCGCTACTTCAACCACGTGGTCGACCGCTTCGACCTCCGCCGTCGCATGCGGTTCGGGACCCGCGTGGCCAGCGCAGTCTGGGACGACGAGGCAGGCCGGTGGAGGGTGCGGTCCGACGACGGGTCGAGCTATGACGCGCGGCACCTCGTGGCCGCCACTGGGGTGCTGTCGGTGCCGTTCATCCCCGACCTCGCCGGGAGAGACGACTTCGGCGGCGAGGCCCATCACACCGGCCGATGGCCGATCGTGCCGGTGGACTTCACCGGCAAGCGGGTGGCGGTGATCGGAACCGGTTCGAGCGGAGTACAGGTGATTCCCGCCATCGTCCCCGAAGTGGCGTCGCTCACCGTGTACCAGCGCTCGGCCAACTGGTGTACGCCGCTCAACAATTCGGCGATCACGAAAGCCGAGCAGGCTGAGCTCAAGGCGGGCTACGCCGAGATCAAGGCTACGCTCGATGCGTCGATCCACGGCTTTCTCCACCAACCCCATGACCGGGCGACTTTCGACGACGACCAAGACCGGCGGTGGGCCTTCTACGAGAAGATGTGGGCGAGCCCGGGATTCACCAAGCTCACGAGCAACTACCTCGACCTCATCACCGATCATCGGGCAAACGCCGAGTGGTGTGAGTTCATCGCCGACAAGATCCGCTCCATAGTGAGCGATCCGGAAACCGCCGAGAGGCTGATCCCCCGCGATCACAAGTACTCCGAGAAGCGGCCCCCGTTCGCGGAGGGGTACTACGAGACTTTCAACGATCCCAGAGTGCGATTAGTGGACCTGGGCGAGACGCCGATCACCCGGATCACCGAGGCCGGTATCGAGACCAGCGCCGGCTCCGAAGACCTCGACATCATCGTGTGGGCCACCGGATTCGACTTCGGCACCGGCGCCCTCAGCCGCATGGGCATCGTCGGCCGAGACGGCCGGTCGCTCAACGACTATTGGGCTGATGGACCCCAGACGTTCCTGGGCATCATGACCAGCGGGTTCCCCAACCTGTACTTCCCGGGTGGGCCCCACGCGGCCGCGGGGAACAATCCCCGCTACAACGGCGACCAGGTGGAATTCGTGCAGGCGCTGCTTGAGCGCATGCGCGCCCAGGGTGACACGGTGGTGGAGGTTGGCGCCGAAGCTGAGCGGCTTTGGACCGACATGATCGACCGGGGCGTGGAGTATTCGCCGTTCGGCGAGAGCAGCTACTACTTCGGCACCAACATCCCGGGCAAGCCCCGCAAGTACCTGTTGAACTCGGGTGGCCGGCCGAAGCTGTTCAAGGAGTTCGAGCGGGTGCGCACCACGGACTACGCGGCTTTCGACTTCCGCTAGAGGGGCTGAGCAGAACCGGCCTCAGACCGTGGCGATCGGGGTCACCGGCGATCCGACGATGCCGGGCAGGCGCAGCGGGGGCGCGGTGAGCAGGAACCGGCTCCGGCGGTGGTCGCGCAGCCAGGCGGCCAGGTCGTGCAGATACCACATCTCGCCCAGCGGCACGCCCAGCTTGAACAGGCAGAGATGGTGCAGGGGCAGAAACGAGTGGCGGCTGGGATCGCGGTCTTTGCCGAGCAGGCCCTCTACGGCGTAGTTGTCGGCCACCAGCGCGGCGATCTGCGACTCGGCCACCCACTCCAACAGGGCGTCGTCGTGGGCGTCGAGATAGCAGGCGGTGGTGAAGATGGTGGCCGGGTCGAGGTTCTTGTCCCATTCCAAAACCTTGGTGGCGAACCCGGTATGCAGTACCAGGACGTCGCCCGGTTCAACCACCACACCGTCGGCTTCCATGATCTCTTGGAGCGTTTCGAGATCAACGGCCCGCCAACCCAGCCCCAGGTGATGGGCCAGGTCGACGAGGACGCCGCGGCCCTGCACACCGTGCCACGCCATGTGTTCCAGCCCGAGGTGGTGGGCGAAGCAGCGGTGCCCGACCCCGTCGCCGGCGGCGTCGGCGCTCGGCCCCACCAGATCCACACCGGCTCGGTACCCGTTGTAGTAGACGGCCTCGTCGATGCCGTCGCCGTCGACGTCGAACTCAGCCCCGACGTGGGCCAGGGAGTCCCACTGGGTGGAGTACTGGAGCGAGAGCGTCACCACGTCGTCGGCCCAGACGTCCACGTACTTCGGATCTCCCCAGTCGGGCATCTCGCTCATGTGGACGTTGTAGAAGGTGTCCTCGACACCGTCCATGTCCTCGGTCGGGGCGATCCTCGGCGGGTACCGCCGCTGGTTGAGCACCGTGCCGCCGGGGAAGTCGAGGGGCAGGCTCAAACAGAAGCTGATGCCCTCGGTGACCTCGCGAACCCCTTCGAGCACTTTGGCCGGGGTGATCAGGTTGATCCGGCCCAGTTCGTCATCGTCGCCCCAATCACCCCAGGTGGAACCCTCGGGCCGCATTTTCCAGCGATCGCTCATCTCAGCAGCTCCTCTCATCCCCTTGTGGAAGACTGTTGAAAAGGTTCCAGGGAGCATCATGACACAGCAAGACTTCGTGGTATCCGCCGACGGCCACATACTCGAGCCCACCGACCTGTTTCGCACGCGGTTGCCCGAACACCTGCGCGATCGCGCCGTCTGGGAGGAGGACTTTGAGATAGAGCCCCTGGTCGAAGGGGGAGTACGGGACTTTCGCCGGCTTCACACCCCTGGCTTCGAAGGATGGACCGTCTCCCGATTCCGCCACTACGACGGCTCGCCCAACACCGGCGATCCCGATCGGATTATCGAGGACATGGACCTAGACGGAATCGACGTGCAGCTCATGCACCCCAACCTGTCTCTGTTCGGCCTGTACTCCGACGATCATGAGCTGTCGATGGCCCACGCCCGGGTCTACAACGACTACATCATCGAGCGGTTCACGCCGTACTTCGACCGGATCATCCCCACTGCTCCAGTTCCCATTACCGACGTGCACGATGCCGTGGCTGAGATCGAACGGGTGGCCGCTGCCGGATTCCGCGCCATCCTGCTGCCGGCCATCCCGCCGAAGCCCTACTACTCCGCCGACTTCGAACCGGTATGGGCCGCTGCGCAGGCGAGCGGAACACACGTGTTCATGCACTCCCAGACCGGCGGGGTCAAGGTGGACGATCCGATGTCGACGACGCTGCGGGTCGTCATGTCCCAGGCCGAGCAGGTCAACCGGCCGATCACGCCCAAGTCGGCCGCCCAGCGCATGATCACCCAGTGCAACTACGGCCCGATGGTGCCCCAGCAGGTGATCATGGAGCTGATCGGTGGGGGTGTGCCCGAGCGCTACCCCGATTTGCACTTCGGGCTGATTGAATTCAACGCCCACTGGCTGGCGTCGCTGGTGGGCAGCATGGACAAGTGCTGGGTCACCGGCATAGGCCAGGACGCCGACTGGTGGCTCGGCTACTGGGACGAGACTCGTCCCGACGACGATCAGCCCAAGATGGCCCAGCTGTTCCTGCTCAACGACAAGTGGCCCTACCCGCTTCTGCCCAGCGAATACGTGCAGAGGCAGTTCCATGTGTCGTTCCAGGACGACCTGGTGGCGGTGGCGGCCCGCCACATAAGCGGACTCTCCACCATCGTCTGGGGGGCCGACTACCCCCACGCCGAGGGCACCTTCCGGCGCAGTCCAGAGCTCATTGCCAGCCTGTTCGCCGATGTCCCCGACGATGAGCGCCGCGCCATGCTCGGCGGCACGCTGGGGGGCGTTCTGGGGTGTGAAGCCCCGGTGCCGGCCTAGCTATCGACGGGCGACCGTCGGCGGTAACCCAGAGAACACCGGGCAGGCTATGGCTGGTCGGGGAGGTGGGAGAGAAATGAGGCCCACCACTCCATGAGGTCGCCGGGCACTTCGTAGCCGGTTTCGTCGCCGATCTGGTCCCAGTGTTCGGCGATGTCCTCGATGGTGGGGATGTGGTCGCCTTCGTGCAGCCAGCCGGGTGTCGAGGCGAGAAACAGCCGGGCGAATCGGCCGCCGCCCGCGGTGAATACCTCACCCGAGGTTGGACACGCCTCATGGGCCAAATAGGCCGCCATAGGTGCGGCTCGGGCCGGATCGAGGGGCTGGCCGGTCGGATCGCCAGCGGAAGGGTCGGCCATGCGGGTCATGGCGGCCGGGGCGATGGCGTTGACGAGCACTCCATGGGGTCGTCCGGCGACGGCCAGGCTGCGGGTGAGGCCGAGCACGCCGCCTTTAGCCGCGGCGTAGGACAGGTTGGCGGGCAGGCCGAGCATGCCGGTGGAGGTGGTCATAACCACCCGGCCATATCCCTGGTCGACGAAGTGAGGCCATGCGGCGCGAACGGTGTTGAACGACCCGCGCAGGTGGACGGCCAGGTGGTGGTCGAGGTTGGCGGCGTCGGCGGCGTCGGGGCCGGCCCACCGCACGATGCCGGCGTTGTTGACCACGATGTCGATCCGCCCTCCGAGTTCGATGGCAGCCGCCACCATTGCCGAAGCACCCTCAGGGTCGCCCACGTCGTTGGCGTCGGCCGCTGCCGTCCCGCCCGCGGCGTCGATCTCCTCAGCCACTGATGTGGCGGGTGCTGCGTCGGTCCCTTTGCCTGAGATCGAGCTGCCCCGGTCGTTTACCACCACGGAAGCGCCACGTTCGGCAAGCAGCAGCGCGTACGCCCGTCCGAGGCCGCGGCCCGCGCCGGTTACCAGCGCAGTCCGCCCGGTGAAGTCGTGTGCCGCAGTGGTCATGTGCGGCCATAATGCACCGTCGACTTGCGCCGGTGGTAATTCCGAATCTCAATGACCGAGGAGCATGCTCGTGCCGGCCGATAACGGGTTAAGGTAGGCCGATGCCGGTCGGAAGGCAGGTTCCGTTCTGCGTTGAGGTGCCCGATCAAATCCGCACTGAGCGCTACTACGACCCCGAGTTCTACGCGCTCGAAGCCGAGTTGCTGTGGCCCCGGGTCTGGCAGATGGCCTGTCGCCTGGAGGAGATTCCCGAGCCCGGTGATTTCGTCGAGTACGAGATCATCGATCAGTCGATTGTCGTCGTCCGGCAGGCCGATGGCGAGGTGGCGGCGTTTCATAATGCCTGTCGCCATCGCGGGGTTCGGGTGGCCTCCGGTGCCGGCAACTGCTCGTCGGGGCTGGTTTGCCCTTTTCACGGCTGGTCTTACGGACCCGACGGCAAGAACATCGGCATCCCCCGGCGGCGGGCATTCTCCGCCCACAACGTGGCCGAGGGGGAGATCGATCTCCTGCCGGTGCGGTGCGACACATGGGGCGGTTGCGCATGGATCAATCTCGACGCCGACGCGCCTCCACTGCGGGCGTCGCTGGAACCGGTGGCGTCGATCCTCGACGCCTGGCAGGTGGAGTCGCTGCGCACCGAGTGGTGGCGGGCGTGCCGACTGCCCGTGAACTGGAAGCTCGCGGAGGAGGCCTTCGTCGAGCAGTACCACGTGCTCCAGACCCATCCGCAGCTTGGCATTCCCGAGCGCTTCCCCGATCGGGATGGAACGCTCGATGCCGACACCTTCCTTGCCGGCGAGCTGCTCTATCTGCACGCCATGAGCACTGGCATGGCCGGCATGGTCCACGCCAACGACGTGGCGATCGCCGAGCGGTTGCGAAGCCAAATCCAACTCGGAGGCGACGCAGCAGAGATCATGGCGACGTGGCATCGCACGTTCAACGACGCGGTGGTGGCCTGGCATCGCGAGCGGGGGGCCGTGCTGCCCGATCTCAACGAGCTGGAGGACACCGGCCGCAACGAGCCCATGGGTTACGCGTTTCCGCACTACTTCGTCCTGCCGATGTACAGCAGCGCCTCTTCGTACCGGTTCCGGCCCCTCGGGCCGGAGGAGACGCTGATGGAAATCTGGTCGTTGACCCGGGTCCACGACGAAGACGAGCGTCCCCGCCCGACACCCCCAGAGGTGTGGGACCACGACGACCCCCGGTTCCCGCCGATTCCCCAGCAGGACTTCTCCAACCTGCCCCGCCAGCAGCGAGGCCTTCACTCTCTCAGCCTGGACTTCTTGCGATTGTCTGAGCAGATGGAGGGCCACATTTCGAACTTCCACCGCGTCATCGACGCGTTTCTCGCCGGCCAGGGCCACGATGACACTCTGCCGATGCTGGCTAAGGTGAATGTGAATCCCCTTGAAATGCCTGTCCAGGAGCTGCCATGAACACTGATCCCGCGGTTGGCGAAGGCGTTCGGACCACCATTGCCGCGTACGCCCAGGCCCTCGACGACGGCCGCACCGACGACCTGGTGGCCACATTCTGCGCCGACGGCGTTTGCGAACTCCCCGGATTCGGCACCTTCGAGGGGCACGAAGCGATCGCCGCAGCCTTCGCGAAGTGGAAGCCGGTGCGCCCGCAGCGCCATCTCGTGGTCAACACCCTGATTTCGGTGCGACGGGGCGACGAGGTCGATGCCGTGAGCGACCTGCTGTTCACCGCGCGCGACGGCGAGAGCTGGACTGTGCCGCTGGTCGGCCGCTACCACGACACGTTCCGGCTGGTTGATGGCCGCTGGCTGATCGCCCGCCGGGCAACGCAGTTCGAGGAGGGGTAGGCCATTCGCTTCGGTCTCGACATTGCCCAACAGCGCATGGGGTGGGACGAGTTGGTCAGCCGCGTCCGCTTCGCCGAGGAGCTCGGCTTCGACGGCGCTTGGGGGTTCGACCACTTTCGGCCGATGTACGGAGAAGGCCCGGGAGAGACATTCGAGGGAATGACTACGCTGGCCGCGCTCGCCGGGGTCACCAGCCGAATCCGCCTGGGGCTACTCGTTGCCGGTGTGACATATCGCCACCCCTCGCTGTACGCCACTCAGGCGCTGACCATCGACCACGCGTCGGGCGGTCGGCTTGAGCTGTCGTTCGGCGCCGCCTGGTTTCAAGACGAGCATGACGAACTCGGCATGGCGTTCCCGTCGCTCGGCGAAAGATTCGACCTGCTTGAAGACACCCTGGAGATCGTGACCCGCCTGTCCACCGGTGAGGTTGCGAGCTACGACGGCCACGTGGTCTCGCTGCGCGGCGCCCAGGTGCGGCCCCGACCGGTGCAGCGTCCTCACCCGCCGATTTGGATCGGCGGCTCCGGTCCCAGGCGGACCCTGCCGCTGGTGGCCAAGTACGCCGATGTGTGGCACGCGTGGGGGTCGCCAGGATTGCTGGCCGAGGCCAACGCCCGGGTCGATCAGCTTGCCACCGAAGCTGGCCGGGACCCCGCCTCGATCACCCGGGCGAGTTCGCTGTCGCTCGACGATCTCGACACTGCCGCCAAACACGCCGCGAAGTGGCGCGACGCCGGATGCGGCTATCTGGTGTGCGGATGGCCGGAAGGCGGCCGCCGCCAAATCGAGCAATTCGCCGCCGAAGTGCTACCCCAGTTCAGCAACTGAAGCGGGGGTTGGCGATCCACCCAAGGTTTCGCTCGCTGTCATCCCTTCACCGCGGCCACGACTCCACCGTCGACCAGGATGTCGGTACCGGTGATGAACGACGCGGCAGGGGAGCACAAAAAGGCGATGACCGATGCGATCTCCGTGGGATCTCCGGCCCGGGCAAACGCCCCCAGTGCGAGGAGTTCGGCGGCACCAGAGCCACTGTCGATCTCGGCGCGGCCCATCGGCGTGTCGATCACCCCCGGCGAGATAGAGACGCACCGGGCGCCTCGAGGTCCCCAGGCCGTAGCGGTTTGGCGGACGAGTCGCTGCACCCCGGTTTTGGCGATGGCGTAGGCGAGCCCTGGATCGTCGCTGGCGCTCAGAACTGCCTCGGCGGTGGGATCGTCGAGCAGGGCCAGGGTCTCTTCAGGCACGAAGTCGGCCGCCAAGTGGGCAGCCATCGAAGAGATGCACACCGCAACCGTGCTGGCCGACACTAGGGGATCGAACGCAGCCAGCACGTTGGCCACTCCGCGCAGATCGACGTCGAGCACCGTTCGGGCGTCGGCCTGCACCGGCGAGACTCCGGCGGTAACCACCAGGGCGTCTAGCTCGTCTACCAGGGCGACCAGTGCCTCCAGCGAGAGCGGGTCGGTGATGTCGCACACCACATCCCCACCAGCAAGGTCGGCGACGATGGTGGGACCCGTCAGCAGTGGGACAGTGGCCGCCCCGATTCCCGACGCGCCGCCGATCACGACGTTCACGCATTGACTCCCGTCGACATCGTGCCCCTCATTCCACGCGGACAGCCCGGGTTGGGCATCGCAGCTCCGCCTCGCGAACTGCGGCTTGGTGCTCCGGTGGCACCTCCTCGACGATGGCCCGGGCGTAGCCCGCATCTTCGAGCACGAACACCTCGGGACACAAGGCGGTACACACTCCGTGGCCACCGCACAGGTCTTCGTCCACCGACACCCTCATTGCGAATCGAGTCTGTCACTAGGGGTGGCTGTACCGCTGCGAGCGATGGCCCGCTCGTCGGTGCCCAGATAGCTGGCGACAACCAGCGGATCGTTGCGCACCTCGTCGGGGGTGCCCTCGGCGATGATCTTCCCCGCTTCCAAGCAGTACACCCGGTCGCTGATGCCCATGATGAACGGCATGTCGTGCTCGATCACCAACAGCGACGCGCCCAATTCCTCGCGGATGCGCAGCACCAACGGTGCAAAATCCTCGGTCTCCCGCTGGGCCACCCCGGCGGTGGGCTCGTCGAGGCACAGCACCCGGGCCTCCAGTGCGATAAGGCACGACAGCTCCACGATGCGGCGGGTGCCGGTGGACAGCTCGCTGATGAACGAGCTGGCGTAGCGGCCCAGCCCGAAGAAGCTGATGAGCTCGTCGCCTTCGGCCTGTCGGGTGCGCTCTCGGCGGCGGGCGCTGGGCAGCCCCAACAGCGTGGGAATTACTTGCGAGCGGCCCCGGGCCTCCAGGGCAACCTGGATCGTTTCCCGTACGGAGAGGTCGGGGAAGAGATCGGCCTGCTGGAAGGTTCGGCCCAAGCCCAGGCTGGCCCGTCGGCTGGGGGAGAATCGGGTTACGTTGGTGCCGAATATCTCTACCTGGCCCACCGACGTTGCGAACCCGCCGACCGCGTTCATAAACGTGGTCTTGCCCGCGCCGTTGGTGCCGATGAGCCCGACCACCTCGCCGGGCTGAACATTGAGGTCCACGTCTTCCACCGCGTGGACCCCGCCGAATTGCACCGATACCCCAGTGGTGGCCAGGGCGGGCACTCCCGCCGGGGTTCTACGATCAGCCACCTCGGCCGACACGGCACGGGCCGGTATGGGCGCGGGCTCTCGCTCCACGGTGTTGTCGGGGATCCGCTTGGCCGCGGCGGAGAAGATGGCGTCGCGCACCGAGTAGGCCACCTGGATCAGCCCACCGGGCAGGTACATGAGCAGAATCAGGATGCCCGCGCCGGAGGTGAGCAGGCGCACCTGCTCAGACTCCGCGAAGAACGACGGGATTCCCACCACCCACAGCGCACCCAATACCACTCCCCAGACCGACGAGAGTCCGCCGATGACGGCAATGGCCACCACCCGCAGAGACTCGTCGGGGGAGAACGCGGTGGCCCCGAATTGCACTCGCAGTCCGGCGATGAGGCCACCGGCTAGCCCGGCCAGCGCGCCGGAGATGGCAAACGCCACCAGCTTCATCCGGGTGGGCGACACGGTGAACGCCGCCGCGCTCTGCTCGTTGTCGCGCACCGCGATGAGCGACCGCCCCACTCCGCTGCGGCGGATGCGGCTCACCAAAATGGCGCACAGACACAGCACCGCCAAGCACACGTAGTAGTAGGTGCGCTGCGATTTGAGGTCGAAGGAGTCGCCCCACCGGGCCCGGGGCAGGCGCACCACTAGGTCGCCGCCGGTGAGCACGTCGCGCTCAAGCAGCCAGTTTTGGGCCATCACCGCGAAGGCCAGCGTGATGACGGCCAGAAACAGCCCGCGGACGCGTAACGCGGGCAGACCCACCACCACCGCGGTCACCAGGCAGGCGAAGGCGGCCAGGAACACCGCGCCTTCGAACGGGATCACCGGGAGCTCGAAATCGCTGTCGCCGATGGAGAAGTTCACCCCCCGCACCATGGCGGTGGTGAGCATGGCCCCCAATCCGGCGAAGGCGAACTGCCCCAGCGAGAGCTGGCCGGCCCAACCAGTTAGCAGGGTGAGCGACATGCCCACGATGGCCAGCAACAACATGAGGGAGTAGAGGAAGTGGCGCGACGGACGGGTCACGATCAGCGGGAGAACGATGGCGATAGCCAGTGCCACGGTGACGGTGATCTGGGGCAGATAGCGCACCCACCAGAGTTGTTGGAGCTGGCGGGGCACCGGTCGCACCCGGGGGGCGAAAGACATCGACTGGGCCCCCTCGCTGCCCCGCTGCCGCCGGTGGTACGACAGCACCGCCGCCAGCATGGCCACAAACAGCCCCGCGTCGATCAGTCCCGGTTCCTCGAAGTAATTGAACAGCAATGTCGCCTCTACTCCGCCGATCACCGCACCGGCCAACAGCGCCACCGGCAGCGAGTGCATCCGGGCGATCAGTGCCGCAGCGAGGGCCCGCAGCAAGAGCCCCGGGCCCAGGGTGGCCGCCTCTATCACCGTGCCCTGGCCCTTGAGCGGCGCAACCAGCACCGCGGTAAAGGCCGACAGCAACCCGGCAATGGTCCACACCGCGGTGGACATGGCCTTGGTGCTGATGGCCGACAGTCGGGCGGCGTCGGGGTTCTCGGCCGAGGCCCGGATGGCCGTGCCGTACTTGGTGCGCTCCAAGAACAGCGCCAACGCGGCGACGAGCACCGGCACCACGATCAGCACCAAGAGCTGAGCGCTGCGAATCCTGATGTCGAACAGCTCCCAGCGGCCGTCGAACGGGGTGGGGAAACTGGCAATGGCGGTGTAGTTGGGCAGCCAGAACCCGGCCAGAAACACCACTTGCGCGGCGCCCATGGTGGCCACGAACAAGATCACCTTGGGTGCTTGGGCCAGGCGCCGCACCACGGTGAGCTCGATGATCCCGCCAAATGCAGCCCCCGCGGCCAACCCGGCAATGAGCGCAATCGGATACGGCACGCCGTACTTGGCCACCAGCAGTCCCAATAGCGCGCCGCCGAAGGCCCCCACCTCGGCATGGGCAATATTGATCACCCGCGAGGATCGGTAGATCAGCACCAGGCCAACGGCCATCACCCCGTAGGTGATGCCGGTTACCAGCCCATTGAAGATGATCTGGCGGTTGAAGGTGAACGCCAGCACCGCGTCAACGGTGCCCACCACAGTGTTGATGGATGCGAGCACGCTCAGCCGCCCGATCCCGACTGACCGAGGAAAACCGCCCGGGCCAAGTCGTCGCGCTCGGCCAATTCTTGGGCCGGTCCCTCAAAGCGGATCTGCCCCTTCTCCAAGAAGATGGCCCGGTCGGCCACGGCCAGGGCCACGTTCAGCGACTGCTCCACGATGATCATGGTCTGACCGTCGTCGCGGAGCCGCTCCACTACTTCCAACAGCGACTGCACGGTCACGGGGGCCAGGCCGAGCGACAGCTCGTCGATCATCAAGATCTCCGGGTCGTGCATGAGCGCCATGGCCAGCGACAGCATCTGCTGCTGCCCGCCGGAGAAATCTCCCGCCACCGCCGACCGGCGCTCAGCCACCACCGGGAAGAGGTCGTAGGCCCGCTCCAGGCGCGGCTCAAGCTCGGCTTGGCCGTAGCGGTACCCGGCCATGCGCAGGTTCTCCTCCACCGACAGGCCGGGGAAGATGGCCTTGCCCCCAGCCAACTGCACGATGCCGATCTTGGCCCGCATCCCCGGGTCGGCATAAGTGATGGTGCGCCCGTGGAGCCGTACCACACCCCGCTGGGGAACCCCCAGCCCGCTCACCACCCTGAGCACGGTGGACTTGCCGGCGCCGTTGGTGCCCAGCAGCGCCAGCGACTCCCCGCGGCGCACCTCGAAGCCGATGTCGAACAGCACCTGCACCTTGCCGTAGGAGAAGTCCAAGTTGCGGACTTGGAGCACCGGGATGTCGGCCGCGTCGGCGCCCTTCATTCGCTCGGCCTCGTCTTGCTCCTCGTGAAGCTCCTCGATGACCAAGGCAATGTCGCCTTCGATGAACCGGGAGCCGTAAGCCATGAGCGAGCCGCCCACCAGGGTGGCCGGCAAGATCACGATGGTGAGCGCGGTCTGCTCGCCGTGGACATCGCTGAGCATGCCGGTGATCACCGCGCCCAGAAATGCCCCGAACAAGAACATGTAGATCCCCACCAGCGCGGTGCCCCGGGACCTGAGCCGATAGGGGATGACCGAGGCGATCACTCCGGGCAAGATGGCGAATGCGGCCCGGGCAAAGGCGTTGGAGGCGCCCAGGAATATCCCGAGCAGAAGGACCGTGGGCATCCATATCCCCACCACCTGGATGGCGCCGAAGGTGACCACGAGGGCGCCGATGAAGACCATGGCCCGGGAGGGGTGCTCTTTGAACAGGGCGTCGGCCCGCTTGCCCGACACCGCGGCGCCCACGAATCCGGGCAGAACGGTGAGGGATCCGAACACCCCCCGCTCGAACGCGCTCAGCTCGAAGTGCTCCTCGAGATGGAGGTTGATGAAGATGATGGTGGTGAAGATGGCGAAGCCGATGGCCGCCATGCCGGTGAGGTAGTAGTAGAACGACTTGATCTTCTTGAGCCGCTCGAACGCCACCGACAGCGAGATGGGCAGTTCGTCTTCGGATTGATCCAGTTCTTTGCCCAGAACGGCTTGCATCTCGTGGCTGCCCCGCCGGGGCTCGCGCACGAAAAAGGCGCTTATGGCCAACGGGATGCCCAAGATCCCCATGGTTAGGAACACCCACCGCCAGCCTTCGTCGCCGGTGGTTATCAGTACCACCAGCCCGGCCACCAGCGGGCCCAGAGCTTGGCCCGCCATCTGGAACCAGCCGTTCAGGGCGAAGACCTTGGCCCGGGCCCCGATCGGGTAGCCGTCCATCAGCATGGGCCCGGCCACCGGGATGTAATACGACTGCCCAAGCCCCGCGCCCATGCGGGCGATGAACAGCAAGAACGCGTTGGAGATGGCGCTGGTCACCATCACCACGACAGACCACAGCGACATTGCCGCCCCCACCACCAGCTTGCGGGGCATGCGGTCGGCCAGTGAGCTCAGCGGGATAGAGCCCAGCAGGAACAAGATGCCGAAGGCGCCCCCGATGGCGCCGATGGTTCCATCGGAAACGTCGAGCGACTTCTGGATATCGGGGGCGATCACCGCAAACGCCGACGTCTCCAGTGTCTCCACGAAGCCGAGCAGGCCGATGAACCCGATCAGCCCCTTTCCGCCCCGGCGCAGGCCCTGGCGCAGCGTGAGCTGTTCGGCGTCGAAGCTTCCCTCCGGCCCGCGCTGGGCGGCCTCCGCGGCGGCGATCTCTTGTTGGCGGCGCTCCTCTTCGTCGAAGACCCTGGCGACCAGGTCCGCCGGGGTCTCCGACTGCGGGGATTCAGTCATCCCTTCAAAATGATCCAAGCGCTGTCAGCCGGTTGAAACTCCGCTACTGGTCGAGCAGCATCCGCACGCCGTCGACCTCGACCCAGCAGGCGCACTCGGCGTTCAATTCCTTGAGGGTGATCACGTCGGGGGCGTCGTGCTTGGTGGCACTCCACGAGCCGGTAATGTCGCCGAGCTTGTAGTCGGTGAGCGTCTCGAAGCCCTGGATGAGCGTGGTCTGGTTCACGGTGCCATAGGTGTCCTGGGACCAGTTGGCCGCCGCCTCCACGTTCTTGATGAACAGGCAGGTGCTGCCTACCGCGCTCCAGGCGTCTTCGTCCTCAACTATGTCGTATTCGATGCCGGTGACCTCGGTGAATACGGCATTGCACTCGATGGAGTGCTCGTCCGGGCTAAGCCGGTCGAGGCCATAGGTCAATCCGTACATCCCATGGAACACAGAGGGATCGGCCGACCGGTTGTACACCGCCTGGGCCACCGAGGCGAACACCATGTTCTCGATATCGCTCACCAGCCACTGCGGTTCGTATCCCGCCTGAGCGCCTAGGTACACCGCGATCCCAAACGGCGAAGGGGGCACCAGGGAGAACACCGTGTCGACTCCCGCGGCCTGCATGCGCTCCAAGCCGATGTCGACCTGGGAGCAGGAAGTGCCTTGGCAGGGCAAGGCCACCTCGTCGGCCAACTCGTAGCCGGCGTCGGCCAGGGCGGCCCTCAGCGCATCGGACGCCACCTCGTGCTCGCCGATGTCGCCTCGCATCAACCCCAGCGTGCGGCCTTCGAGCAGGTCCAGGGAATCGGCCATGGTCGGCCAAGTTCCCACGAGCCGCTCGGTGGTCATGGCATGGGAGAACAGCAGACCGTTGGAGCGGTCGTAGATCTCCTGGGGCAAAATGCCCGACAGCATGTAGGCGATCCGATCATGGCCCTCGGTGGCGCACAGCACGGTCTCAGCCGTCACACCTCCCACGAAGTGGACGATGGCTACCTGGTCGTCTTCGGTGGCGGCGATGCAGGCTGCCTGCTGGTCGGTGGGCGATGCCCCCGGCGGATAGGGGTGGAACACAATCTCGATGTTGCGTCCTCCCGCGCCTCCCCGGGCATTGACCTGCTCGGCAAAGACGACGTAGTTGCGCGGTATGTCTCCGGTGTCGGGCAGGATGCCCGCCTCTTCGAGCGCCTTGCTGTCGCTGCGCAAGATGCCGATCTTGATGGTGTCATCGGTAATTCCCACCGTGGATCCCTCGGGCACGGGAATCGGCGTGGGCGCCGCCGTCGGCTCAGGCTCTTCGGCCGGTTCGTCGGCCGGTTCGTCCGCGGGCTCATCGGCGGGCTCAGGTTCGTCGGCCGGTTCGGGCTCATCCGCGGGCTCGGGGGCGGTGGTGGCCGCCGGTTCCGCCGCGGGGGGTTCGCTGGAATCCTCCGAACTGCTGCACGATGTCGCGATCAGGGCAAACGCCGCGATTAACGTGAAAATAAAGGTACGCCACTTGGTGTGACTCATCGGATTCCCCCTCCAGGCTCGCTGGTAGACGATTCTCGCGGCGACGCTAACAGACGTGGAGTACCGTTGCCAGAAAACGGATATGAGGTTTTCAGAGGAATGATCAGCAGGCCGCACGACGGTGAACAGGTGACCGCAGGGGAGGCCGCAGTCACCAGCCGGGAAGGTTTCGACCTGCACGAGCTCCGCTCCATTGTGGAGGTTGAGGTGGCCTTGGACGACTATCCGCTGGCCGACGCGGTGGTCGACCGGGCGCTGGTGTACCGCACCGACGCGCTGCGGGTATGTCTGGGCGATCTCGATCAGGCTGCTGCCGTCCGCACCGAATTGACCCGGGCGCTTCACGACGGTCCGGGGGTGATCGTGATCACCGGGGCCATCGAGACCGCAGTGGTCGACCGGGCCACCGAGGTGTTCGAGCAGATCATTGCTGAAGAGCGGGAGGCCGGGACCGGCGGGGGCGATCACTATGCAGAGCCGGGGGCCAACGACCGGCTGTGGAACGCCCTGGAGAAGCTGGCCGTGGCCGATCCCGAGGTGTTCGTGGACTACCACGGGAGCGACATGATCGATCTGGCCTCGCTGGCGTGGCTCGGTCCCGGCTACCAGATCACCGCCCAGGTGAACGCCATCAACCCCGGCGGCGCGGCCCAGATGCCCCACCGCGACTACCACGTGGGGTTCATGACCGATGAGGTGGCCGAGCGCTATCCGATCCACGCCCACCGCCTGTCGCCGCTATTGACCTTGCAGGGGGGCGTGGCCCACTGCCACATGCCGCCGGAGACGGGGGCCACCATGCTGTTGCCCCACTCCCACAAGTACGAGCTGGGCTATCTGGCATGGCGGCAGCCCGAGCTGATCGAGTACTTCGCCGAGCACCACGTGCAGATCGAGCTGAACAAGGGCGACCTGGTGTTCTTCAGCCCGGCGGTGTTCCACGCCGGGGGCCATAACCGCACTTCCGACGTGCGGCGGATGGCCAACTTGTTGCAGATTTCCTCGGCCATGGGCCGGGCTACCGAAGCCGTGGACCGGGAGCGCATCGTGAACGCCATCTACCCCGTGCTATTGCGCCGCCAGGAAGAGGGGCTCGATTCCGCGGTCATGGCCTGTGCGGTGGCGGCCAGCGCCGAGGGCTACGCCTTCCCCACCAACCTCGACCGCGACGTGCCCATCGGCGGACTCACGCCCCCGTCACAGCAAGACCTGGTGTTAGAGGCCTTGGCCAACAAGACGCCCCCCGACGAGCTCGCCACCCAACTAGCCGCCCATCGCCACCGCCGGGCCACGCACTAATTGATTGTCCGCTCAGTCCAGGGGGCCTGATACTTCTACGCCTGGTGGGGTTTGGGAGATCTCGATGCGGACGCCGTCGGGGTCGGTGATCATGAACTGGTGGAAGCCCTTGATTTCCGATGGGCCGCCGGCAATGGGCACATCGTGAGCGGCGCAAGCAGCCATTGCCTCGTCTATGTCGGCGACTCGGACGGTGAAACCCTGTAGGCCTCGCTGGCCAACGTCGTTATCGCGCAACGCGAGACCATCGAATTGCACAAACTCCACCTTCTGTCCTCCCACGAGCCCCAACGCGATGCGGCCGCGGACACCCTCTCGGCCGACGATGGCATCCAAACCCGGTCCGGAGAGCTCATTGTCTGACAGCAGTTTGAACCCCAGCAACCTGGTGTAGAAGTCGATGGAGGCGTCGATGTCGGCCGGATGGATGATGACATGCGACCAGTGGCGAACCCCGACCGCTCCCGACATGTTCATGTCCTCTCAGGAATCAGCGTCGGCAACATACTCCACAAAGTTAACCAAGGAACGAAACCTCTTCGATTATCTGCTGAAGAGATTTATCCAGCCGTTGGCACTCTGCCCTATAGCTGCGGTGTTTCCTCCCTGCCGGGTAAGGGCGGCTCACCTGCCCCATGCACGGTCTGGTCGATGTCGATCACGTTGCCAGTCATCAGCCCCGAGTCTGGCGACAAGCAGAAAGCGATGGCGTTGGCCACCTCCCAGGGCTGCACGAGGCGGCCGAGCGGGCGGGTGGGGGCGGCCAGTTCCAACCAGTTCTCGGGCGCACCGTCCTGAGTCATCTGGGTGTGGTGCTCCGACTCGGTTTCCATCCATCCCGGATTCACTTGATTCACTCGGATGTTGTGGCGCATCAGGCCGTAGGCCAGGTTCTTGGTCATGACCGCCAGCGCCCCTTTGGACATTGAATAGGCGGTGAGCCGGGGCTGCCCTCCATGACCGCTGGTGGAACCCACGTTGACGATCGAGCCCGCGGTGCCGGTCTCGATCATCACCCGAGCCGCGGCCTGGATGAGGAAGTACGGCCCCTTGACATTCACCGCAAAGTGGCGGTCGACATGCTCAGGAGTGTCGTCGAACAGCGTCGCCCGCGTGGTGAGCGCCGCCACATTCACCACTCCGTGTACCGTCCCGAACCGCTTGATACAGGTCTCCACCACTGCCCTCGGCGCATCCGGTTCCCCAATGTCAGCGGCCACAAACACCGAAGGCGCACCCAACCCGGAGAGCTCATCGGCCAGCGCCTCCCCCCGTTCCACCGACCGCCCCACCAGCACCAGCCCTGTCGAGCTCCCATCACCCGCCAGCTTCCGAGCCACCGCCTCCCCCAACCCCTGCGTCCCCCCATTGATGATCGTGATCACGAAAATTCCCCTGGGGTTCTCCTAGCTGGCGATGGCTTGGGAGATGGAGAGGTCTACTCGGCGGCGTTTGCGGTCGACGGCTAGGACTTTGACCCAGACTTCCTCTCCGGGGAGGACGATCTCCTCGGGGTGGTACACCCGGTATTCAGCCATCTCCGTGATGTGGACCAGGCCCTCGATGTCGTCGCTGACGGCCACGAAGGCGCCGAAGTCGGCCAATCGGGTCACCCGGCCGGTCATCAGACCGCCGACCTCGAGTTCGGTCAGCGGGTCGGGGGTGAGCTTCATGGTGAGGTTCACCCGCTGCTTGGGCTTTTGGATCGACTTGACCTTCACCTGCACCTCGTCGCCCACGATCACCACCTCGTTGGGGTGTTGCACCCGCTTCCAGGACAATTCGGTGGTGTGGACCAGGCCCCGCACGCCGTTGATGTCCACGAACGCACCGAAGTCCTGGATGTCCACCACCTTGCCGGTGTACTCGTCGCCGGCCGACATGGTCTCCATGAAGGCCTTGGCCGCCTTGCGCTGCTCGGCTCGGACCACTGCTTTGCGGGACAGCACCAGGCGGCCTGACACCTGATCGGCTTCCACCACCTTGCATTGCACCTCCCGGCCGACCAGCGCCTGAAGGTTCTCCACCGGCTCCACATCGATCAGCGACGACGGGATGAACCCCCGCACGCCCACGTCGCACGACAGCCCGCCCTTGACCACTGCGGTGATAGTCCCGGTTACGGCCTCGTTGGCCGCTGCGGCCCGGGCGATGCTGACCCAGGCAATCTGCTGCATAGCCCACAGCCGAGACAGCACGATGCGCCCCTTGTGGTCTTCCCGCACCAGCACGGCGGCGTTGACCACTTCGCCCAGCACACACTGCTGGGTAAGGTCGGCCGCCGGATCGTCGCCCCAGTAACGCTGGCTGATAACGCCGATCCGATCGCCGCCCAGATCTAGCTCAATTTCGTGGGCGGCCTTGGTCTTCACCGTCCCGGACACAATGGTCCCCCCCGTCAACCCGTCCACCGTGGGCGAAGCCGCCTCCCCTGGCGGCGCTTCCGGCTTCGGGTTGGCAGCGTCCTCGATCTCGGGTTCTTCGGCGGTGGTTTCGGGTTCGGGCTGCGGTTCTTGTTCGGCGGTGGTTTCGGGTTCCGGTTCTGGCTCCGCGACAGGTTCAGACTCAACCACAGATTCTTCGGCAGTCGCTTCTACCTCAGACATAGGGGAATTAACACTAATGGCCTTGATCGGATTACCGACAAGGGAAGGTCAGGTTCCGGCCAGGCGGGCCACCAATGGGGCCATTTCCTCCATGGATTCGATCGACAGGCCGATGTAGCTGATGCCCAACTCCTCTCGCTGGCGAACCAGCTTGTCTGCCACCTCGTCCACGGTTCCGATCATGCTGTGGGGCGATGCCAAGGCTTGGTCGGTGTCCAAACCGAGTGCTGGAGCCAGCGCCCCGGCAAAGCTCCGCTTGTCGTCGGTAACTCTCGCCACATGGACCCGGGAGTGCAGTTCCAAGCCCTCGAACCGCTCTCCGGCGCTCTCGCGGATCCAGTTGATTTTGGCAGCGGTGGCCTCGGCCGTGGCCGACGATCCCACTCGACTGTCGATCACTCCGGCAGACATATTGGGATTTACTCCCACGATGTCGGCCGACCGGGCGGCCAATCGCAGCACTCGCTCAGATCCTCCGGCCACGAATAGCGGCGGACCTCCCGGCCGCGCCGGTTTGGGTAGCCCTTCAAGACCTTCGATGGAGTAGTGCTGGCCCGAGAACGTGACCGTCTCCCCGGCGAGCAGACCCTTGATGATGGCCACCGCCTCGCCGAGGCGTTCGATTCGTACGCCGGGCCGGTCCATCGCGATGCCGGTGCTGTGGTAGTCGCTGTTCTGCCACCCGGCCCCGATGCCCAACTCAAACCGCCCGCCGGACAACACATCAAGCGTGGCCGCCTCTTTGGCCAGCGCCGCGGGGTGGCGGAAATCGTTGGCCAGCACCATGGTTCCCAGCCGCAGCGTGGTGGTGGCCTCTGCGGCGAAGGCGAGCGCCACCATAGGTGCAGGACCCTGGTCGAAATGGTCGGGCATGCAGAAGACGTCATACCCCAACCCCTCCGCCCGCCGAGCCATCTCCCGCCACTCCTCAGCGTCAGTAAACCCCCGAGCCTGCACCCCAAACCGAAACTTGACCATCGCCCGCACCCTACCTGTGGAGGTACGCGCTGAATATCCAGCTTTAGACAGAACTAGGCGGTTGCAACTGACCCTGGGCGGGGTAGGGTTGGGTAGCTTTCGGCGCCGGCTTCAATGAGTGCCCTTCCTAATTCTGTAAGTGAAGGAGCATCGAGATGCCGGTGAGCGAAGCCGAGCGGATGGAGTTGGTGGGCAAGTTGACGGATGCGATCGGCAAAGAGGCGGCAGAGACGCTGATGGCGTGCGTGCTGCCCGACGGCCGAGACCAGCTGGCAACCAAAGCCGACCACCAGATCCTGAGGGCCGACGTCCTGATCCTGCGAGCCGACCTTGAAAACCTGAGGGCCGAGACCAAGGCCGAGTTTGCAGTCCTGCGGGCCGACCTTGAAAACCTGAGGGCCGAGACCAAGGCCGAGTTTGCGGCCCTGCGGGCCGACACCAAGGCCGGGTTTGTAGAGATGCGGAGTTTCATGGAGACGAAGCTGGCTCGGCAGGCCCGACTGCACTATGGGAGTTTGGCCGCATTCATACTCAGCGGGTGGGGTGTGATTGTGACCCAGACCTTCGTGATGTAGCTGCTGCTCGCAAGATGGTGGTCGGTAGTGTTGGCTAGATGTCCGCTACCGCGCTCACTGAGGGGCTGAACCCGGCCCAGATCGACGCGGTCACGCATCCTGGCGGCCCCATTCTGGTGGTTGCCGGGGCTGGCTCGGGCAAGACCCGAGTGCTCACCCACCGCATCGCCTACCTCATCGATGAACTGGGCATTTCCCCGTTCGCCCTGCTGGCCATCACCTTCACCAACAAGGCGGCCCAGGAGATGAAGCACCGGGTGGGCGCCCTCGTCGGACCGGTGGCCGACAAGATGTGGGTGAGCACGTTCCACTCGGCCTGCGCCCGCATCCTCCGCTACGAGCACGAGGTCATCGACTTCCCCTCCAGCTTCACCATCTACGACCAGGCCGACTCGGTGCGGCTCACCCGCTACATCCTCAACGATTTCGGCTTCGACCCCAAGCAGATGCCCCCCCGGTCGATTCACGCCGCCATCAGCGCGGCCAAAAACGAGATGACCAGCGTGGGCCAGTACAAAGACCGGGCCGCCAACGTGTTCGAGCGCCGCATCGGTGAGATCTACGACGAGTACCAGCAGCGCCTCCGTCGGGCCGGGGCCATGGACTTCGACGATCTGCTGGGCACCACCGTAAACCTGTTCCGCCAACGGCCCGATGTGCTCGACCGCTACCGCCGCCGCTTCGAGCACGTTCTGGTGGACGAATACCAGGACACCAACAGCGTGCAGAACCAGCTCGTGCTGCTGTTGGGCCAAGAGCACCGCAACGTGTTCGTGGTGGGCGATGCCGACCAGTCGGTGTACCGCTTCCGGGGAGCCGACATCCGCAACATCTTGGAGTTCGAGCGGGCCTTCGAAGATGCCACCGTGGTGCTGCTGGAGCAGAACTACCGCTCCACCCAGCGAATCCTCAGCGCGGCGAACGCGGTGATCGCCAACAATCTGGCTCGCAAGCCCAAGAACCTGTGGTCCGACCAATCCGACGGCGAGCGCATCGTCCGCTTCTGCGCCTCCGACGAGTACGAGGAGGCCCGCTGGGTGGTGCGAGAGGCGTTCCGGCTCCACGACGACGAGCAGCATCGCTGGGATGAGATGGCTGTCTTCTACCGCACCAACGCCCAGAGCCGGGTGGTGGAGGAACTGCTCATGGAAGCCGGGGTGCCCTACCAGCTAATCGGCGGCACCCGGTTCTACGACCGCCGGGAGGTCAAAGATGCGTTGGCCTATCTGCGGGTGACGGTCAACCCCGGCGACGCCGTGAGCCTGCGCCGGGTGCTGAACACCCCCAAGCGGGGGGTGGGCGACGGCTCGGTGGCCAAGCTGGAGGCATGGGCCGAGTCCCACGGCCTAACACTCATGGATGCCCTGGGACACGCAGCCGAGGCCGGGATCAAAGGTCGGGCGCTGAGCGGCATTCAGACGTTCTTGAATGTGATCGCCAACGCCCGGGAACGCCTCGATGGAGAGCCGGCTGCGGTGCTAGAGCACTTGCTGGAGAAATGCGGCTATCTCGACCAGTTGGAGGCCGAGGCGGCCAGTGAGACCACGGGCAATACCGAGGTCAGCGTGCAGGCCCAGGGCCGGTTGGAGAACCTCGACGAGCTGATCAGCGCGGCCACCGAGAGCGAGAACGTGAGCGACTTCCTCGAGCTGGTCAGCCTGGTGTCGGACACCGATGAGATGACCGACGATTCCATGCTCACCCTGATGACTCTTCACTCGGCCAAGGGCCTGGAGTATCCCGTGGTGTTCTTGATCGGCATGGAAGAGGGCATATTCCCCCACATCCGCTCAGTCACCGAGCCCGACGAACTGGAAGAGGAACGACGACTGGCCTATGTGGGTATCACCCGAGCCCAACAGCGCCTGTATCTGACCCATGCCTGGACTCGAAACGTTCACGGCGCCTCGATGTACAACGCGCCGTCGAGGTTCTTGGAGGAGATCCCCGAAGAGCTGGTTGACGACCGCGGCAGCAGCCGAGTCCGTTCTTCCCGGGGCACTCATCGCGACACCGACTCGTTCCCCGGCCGGGAGCGGTCGGTGGACGCCGCCCAAGCCGCTCGAACCCCGGTGGAGGCCGACCCCGATCCGGTGCAGTTGGTAGTGGGCGACGACGTGAATCACGCCAAGTTCGGCCTCGGCGTGGTAACCGACGTGAAAGGGGCAGGTGGCGACGCCGAGATCACCGTCAACTTCACCACCGAAGGCACCAAAGTGCTGCTCGCCTCATACGCTCGCCTAGAGAAAGTCTGACCATGCTGTCTTCCTTTCTGGGCCCACAGAGGGACTCTGACTGAACATAACGGCTTGCTACCGTGGCTTCGTGGGGTTGAGCCGGACGCAGTGGGGGTAGGTCAGTTCATTTGCCGTCAGAACTGCCCATCTTGCTGGGTGTGTGGCAGAGGCTCACCGCTTGGGGCATGGGCCTGGGAAGTTTCGGAAGCCCTGGGGGATTGGCTTTCAGCGGCGTGCCTGTTCGATTTATGCGCAGACGCTGAGCGCTGAGTATCTGCGGGGCATTGCCGATGCGAGTGGGTATTGCGCGGGATTGATGGATGGCGCGGTGCCGGATGATGGAGTCGCAGCCGATTGGGAGATTGTCGCTGAGTTCCTGCGCTCAACTTCGGAGGCCTTGGGGGCGATGCCGGAGGTAGCGGGGGCTGCTTCCGGGGCGGGTGCCGCTGAGATCGGGTCGACGTCTCCACCGGTGTTGCGATATGAGCTTTTCGCTGAGTTGCTGAACTCCCAGGGAGTTGCCCGACTAGGGGAGGCGGCCGGGGCGGTCGCCCGCTGCTGCGAATCGCATGTGCAGGTGGTGCCGACGGCTCAAGAGCTGGGATGGATGCTCTCGGTAGCCGCTCAGGAACCGGTGGAGCATCTCGCCGAGCGCAACGATACCTCTACACGGGGCATGTACCGGTTGCTAGAGGCGATGTGGAAGCGCCTCGGTGTTCGCAATCAAGTGCAGGGAGTCGCGCTAGCAGTGCAGATGGGATGGATAGCGCCTCCGCCATTTGACAGCAGTAGGAGCTGAGGACATAGGAATGTGAGAGACCGTATGCTCGCGCTGTGCAGGTCAGCGATGGTCAGCTCCAGGTGGTTCTCAGACATGCTGCCCCTATAGAGCAATATGCCAACCGGATCGCCGTGGCCCATGGCCTGGGCCATGGGCCCGGTGGGCACACCGATATCTGGAGTATGGAGTTTCAGCGCAAGGCTCAGAAAGTGTGGAAAAAGACTCTGCCGCCTCTATTCCAACGGCAAGTGGCCGACTCCTATGAGCGCTGTGCTTGGATGATGGACTCTGTTTTGCCCGATGAACCGGTCGTCGCCGATTGGGAAAATGTTGCCAGGTATCTGGGCGCGGTAGCGGCAGCGATAGACGAAGACCCGGACTGTGCGGAGCAGAAGCTGCCGTCAGATTCCCCCGGCATCGGGCACCTTCCTGAAGTGATCCACTATGAGGAACTCGCTGAATTGATGCACCCCGATGCGGTAGGGAGGCTGCGCGCCGAAGTAGCAGCGGTGGCTCGGTTCTGTCGGTTCAACTCATCAGCTGCACCCAACGAGATGCAGCTCGCCTGCTTGCAAGGCCTAGCCAACGGCGAGAAACACGCCGACCTCGCCAAGCGCCTTGGTTACTCCAGTCGGCATTTCCAGAGAGTGCTGACAGACTTGTGGGAGCAATTCGGCGTCGAGAACACCGTCGAGGGGGTGGCGTTTGCCGTCGCCCAAGGCTGGGTCACCGTGCCCACTAGCACCCCGTAACATCTGCGCCTTGCCTGCGTGGTGACGACGCGCCCTGAACGGTGGTCAGAACCCGCTGTATAGGGAAAAAACTTATAATTTGAGGACATCGAGGGCCAAAATTCGTCCTACAAAAGGTAGTATCGAGCGAAAATTGCTAGAAATGATCGCTTCGGCGCGGTAGCTTCAAGTTATGGCACGGCGCCCTGGCATCCACTGGCCGACGGAAGCCAGAACGGTCTTTTTCGGCGATGTGGCCTCTCCGGCAACGATTTCGAGGGCTGTCAAAGAAGAGCGTATTCGCCGACTCGCCCCGCGTGTGTACACCGCTGATCTCGCCAGCCCAGCGGAGGAGATCGTGGCGAGCAGCCTTTGGAAGATCTTGGGCTATCTCCTTCCTGGGGCCCTCATAGCCGACCGGTCTGCGGCCGAGGACGGCCGTGTTGTCGATGGACGACTATTTGTCATTGCGGAGACTGACCGGCGGTCGATTCGGCTGCCGGGGGTGGAGATCTCCATCCGACCTGGCCGCCCATATGAAGCCCCGATTGCTGACCCGCTGTGGTCCGAAGGCCTGAGAATGTCGAGCTCGCCGCGCATCCTGCTCGACAACCTGAAGGAATCCCACCGGCGAGGCAAAGGAGCAGCACGAACCCTGAAGCTGTCGGAGGTAGAGGACTGGCTTGCCCGCAAGGCCATTGCCTGGGACCGCAAGCGCATCGAGCGATTGCACGATGAGACAATCCAACTGGCGCGCGCAATAAGTGCAGACCACCAAGTGCTGTTAGTGGATCGGCTCTTCGACCAGCTCACCGGACAGGCGCCGCTGCGGCCTCGCACTGGGCCGCTTTTTCAAGCGCTGAGTGTAGGTAGAGCCTGGGATGAGCGCCGGGTCGAAATGTTCGACCGCGCCTGCGCCGATCTCAGAAAGACCGACACCTGGGGTATCCCCGACGAGTTGCCCGCGTCGCTAGACGCCGAAGAGCTCGCCTTCTACGAGAGCTATTTCGCTCACGGAACAGGGCCAGGAACGATTGCCCGAAATGTGCCTGAGGAGCTGGCGTTCTATGAGAGCTACTTCTCCAACTACATCGAGGGAACCGAGTTCACTTTGGAGGAGGCCCGGCAGATCATCGACACCCTGCAACCACCCCCGTCGCGACCCGCCGACGGCCATGACATCCTCGGCACATACAACTGCGTCTCCGACCCTGTCGAGCGGTCGAAGACATCCGATGACGTCGACAGGCTCATCGAGTCCCTGATCCGGCGGCATGAGACGATCATGGCGGGCCGGCCTACCGAGGGCCCCGGAATGTGGAAAACCAGGCCCAACAGGGTTGGTGGCTACGACTTCGTCAAGCCAGAACTCGTGGAGGGAACGCTCCGCAAGGGGCTGAGCTTGCTGTCTGCCATCGAGCCGGGGTTCAAGCGGGCCCTATATGTGCTCTTCGTCTTCACTGAGGTCCACCCGTTTGCCGACGGCAACGGCCGCGTGTCTCGGGTCATGATGAATGCCGAGTTGTCGCATGTGGGCCAAGCGAGAATCGTGATTCCCAACGTGTTCCGCAACGAGTACATCTCCGGGCTGCGCCGGGCCTCGGTGGGGGACGGCGACATTGAAGCCCTCGCCCGTGTTCTTGCGTTCGCATGGCGGTGGACCGCGGCCATGCCGTGGTCAGACCGCGCCGCGACAGAAGGAAAGCTGCACGCCACGAACGCACTCATCGACTCAACAGAAGCCGAACAAACCAGAATCCGCCTCGAACTGCCATGACCAAAGGCTGCGCGATATTCGCTTGGGGATACGCGTTCCCAGTGGCCGTCAGGGTCCGTCGTGGGCGTTCACATCCACGACAGTTTGGGTAGTCGTCCAGCCGACTTCTTGAACAGGGTCAGTCGCGCTGACTGTATCTGGAATGACAAAAGCCGCGAGGAGCACGATGACAATTGTCAAAGCCGCGAGGAGCACGAAAAGGATCGTCAAAGCGCCTGTCAGTTGCGTCCTTTGGAGTTGTCTGCTGATCATCATGGTTGTTCCTCCGTGTCACGAATGCTGTCGATGGTTGCAGTCTCAGAGTCAATACCAAGCACGCCTGATGTAGCAGCAGGTCTAATCGTGCCGTCTGCAAATAGATGGGCAATTCCATCGGTAACGGTAATGATGTCAAGCTCGTTTCCTTGTCCAGCTAAAAAGAGAACGAAGGACTGTCCGATGTCATCGGAAGCAAAGTCTGTGCCAGCGAGCGAAACGCGCTTGAGGCGTTCAGCGGGCTGTCAATCAACATTCTTGACGATATAGCCATCCCATAAGATCGTCAGTTGGGCAGGTGATTCCCCTTTGAGGGTTTCATCGATGCTGAAGTTCAATCCGACTAGCTCAACGAATTCACTTGCTGGTTCGTCCTCGTTGTACTCGCCTCGATGGCCAGCTCCTTCAGTTATAGAGTCCAGTGTTGCTCGTACAATCACGGAACTCTGCTCAATAAGCTCATCAAAATTTGACGGCCCGAGTTCGTCTACATGAATGATGACAGTATCAAGCGTGCCTAATGAATCTTCATCTCGCACAGTGCATCCTGCGATTGATAGTAGTGTCAAGAATATTATGGCTATCGAGAGAATGTTGTTGCCCTTCTGAACTTTGCAAAGTTGTTTCCATGACTGCTAGACCTCATGAAAATGATACCCAGAAGCTTGACATGGCACACTCAAAAATGGTGTCAAAACATGACAAATTTATGTCATGTTTTGACACCTGACAGGGCTGAAGTCAGAGCGTAAAAGCGGTGTGTTTGGGTCTTGTTAGGGGCTGTCGTTGGCGTTCACGTCCACGATGAGGTTGCCGTCGTCGTCCACCCACACCCCGAACTGAGTCAACCCCTCCCCGGTGGCCGAATACACCAGCCCCGGATCGCAGGTGTCGATGAACAGCTTCCGGTCGGCGTCCCAATCCACCACGCAGTCGCCGGTTGCGCCAGGAGACTGCACGTCGAAGGCAAACCATCCCTTCTCGGGGTCGTCGCCTATGTGGTTGATCCAGATGCTGCGCCCCCGGCTCAACGGGGCCCACGGCACCGGGCCCCGCTCGGCGATCTCGGCGGCCAGGTTCTCGGCGTCGCCGGCGTTGAAATCATCGTCGCCCAGCCTCACCTCGATCTGATCGGAGCCGGCCAGCGACACCACCGCGAACACCAGGCCCACGCCTAGCCCGATGCTGACCACGGTGTAGACAATCGCTCGCAGCGGGGTGATTTTGGGTCCAGATGCGACGGGCACGAGTCCTTCCTCGGTTCGCTCCCACAGACGGTGTTGCTCCTAGTATCGCGGCGAAGCAACGGCGGTACGAACCATCGTCGAATCACACCGCAAACTCAGCCATCGCGCTGCATTGGGGAGCCCGTGGATCTATTCGAATATCAGGGAAAACAGTTCTTCGCGTCATACGGCATGCCGGTGTCGCCCGGTGAGGCGGTCACCACCGTGGCCGATGCGGTGGCCGCTGCGGAGCGGCTGGGAACGCCGGTGATGGTGAAGGCCCAGGTACACACCGGCGGTCGGGGCAAGGCCGGAGGCGTGAAGTTTGCCCCCGACATCGACGCCGTCCGCACCCATGCGTCCAACATCTTGGGCCTCGACATCCGGGGCCACATCGTTGAGAACCTGTGGATCGAGAAGGCCTCCGACATCGCCGAGGAGTACTACGTGAGCTTCACCCTCGACCGGTCGGCCAAAGCGCATCTCGGGATGCTGTCGGCCGAGGGCGGGGTGGAGATCGAGACCGTGGCCGAGGAGAACCCCGACGCCATCGCCAAGATCTGGGTCGATCCCGTAGAAGGCCTCAGCCAGGACCAGTGCCGCCAGTGGGTGCTGGCCGCCAACCTCAACCCCGATGTCACCGACCAGACGGTGGAGCTGCTGTTGAAGCTGTACGAGGCCTATACCACTGGCGACGCCGACCTGGTGGAGATCAACCCGCTGATCGTGACCCCCGAGGGCAAGGTGCACGTGCTCGACGCCAAGGTCACCCTCGACGGCAACGCCGGATTCCGCCACGACCTGGCCCCCTTCGACGCCACCCAGCCCCGCGACGAGCGGGAGGCCGCCGCCCACGCCAAGGGGCTGCAATATGTGGGCCTGGAGGGCTCGGTGGGCGTGATAGCCAACGGCGCCGGGCTGGCCATGAGCACGGTGGACGTGGTGAACCAGGTGGGCGGCAAACCGGCCAATTTCTTGGACATCGGCGGCGGGGCCAACGCCGATGTGATGGCCGGGGCGCTTGAGGTGATCAACAACGACCCCGACGTGCAGTCGATCTTCATCAACATCTTCGGGGGCATCACCCGGGGCGAGGAAGTGGCCAACGGCATCATCGAGGCCATGAACCGGGTGGACATCGCCTCGCCCATCGTGATCCGCCTCGACGGCACCAACGCGGATGAGGGCCGGGCGCTGCTGGAGCCCCATCTGAGCGACCGGCTCATGATGGCGCCCACCATGCTGGAGGCGGCCCGAGAAGCCGTCGCCCTCGCAGAAGGAGCCGCGTCATGAGCATCTTCGTCGACGAGAACACCAAGGTGGTCTACCAGGGCCTCACCGGGAGCCAGGGCCGCTACTACGGCCTGCTGAACCGGGACTACGGCACCCAGGTGGTGGCCGGCACCAACCCCAAGAAGGCGGGCACCGACGTGGAAGGCGTGCCCATCTTTGCCACCGTGGCCGACGCGGTCCATGCCACCGGGGCCAACGTGTCGTGCGTGTTCATCCCCGCCGCCGGGGTGCGCAGCGCGGTGCTCGAGGCCGCCGCTGGCGGGGTGGAGCTGATCGTGGTGATCACCGAGGGCGTGCCCATGCACGACGAGGCCTTCTTCTTCAACAAGCTCAAGGCCGACCATCCCGATGTGCGGCTGCTCGGCCCCAACTGCCCCGGCCTCATCAGCCCCGGCAAGGCCAACATCGGCATCACCGCCGGGCACATCGCCAAAGAGGGCGGCCCGGTGGGGATCGTGAGCCGCTCGGGAACCCTTACCTACCAGGCGCTTTATGAGCTGAAGCAAAAGGACATCGGCTGCACCACCTGCGTGGGCATCGGCGGCGACCCAGTGCCGGGCACTTCGTTCATCGATTGCCTGGCCGCCTTCGAGGAAGACCCCGAGACCGAAGCGGTGATGATGATCGGCGAGATCGGCGGCTCTGCCGAGGAGGAGGCCGCTGAGTTCATCGCCGCCAATGTCTCCAAGCCGGTGGTGGCCTACATCGCCGGTCTCACCGCTCCGCCGGGCAAGAAGATGGGCCACGCCGGCGCCATCGTGTCGGGGGGCAAAGGCACCGCCCAGGCCAAAATGGACGCCTTGGCCGCCGCCGGAGTCCGCATCGGCCAGAGCCCCAGCGAGGCCGGCGACATCATGGACGAGGTGGTCGCCGCCCTCTGACCGAGGGGGCGAAACGACTGGCCAAAAGACATCCCGAGCAGCCCGCGAGGCGGGTGGTAGGTTCGGCTCGATGCGACTAGCGGTGCTGGCATCGGGCAGTGGGACCATTCTCGATGCCATGGCTGACAGCGGACTGCCCGTCTCGCTGGTACTGGTGGATCGGCCCTGCAAGGCCGAGAAAGTGTCCGCTGGCCACGGGCTGGTCTGTGTGCTGGTGGAGCGGGAGAGCTTTGGGGCTGATTTCGACCGGGTGGGATACACCCGGCGGGTGACCGAGCGGCTCCAGGCCGAGGGGATCGAGTTGGTGGCTATGGCGGGGTTTGGGACGGTGTTGGATCAGCCGATTCAGGACGCGTATGGGGGACGCATTCTCAATACCCATCCGTCGTTACTGCCTGCCTTTCCGGGTTGGCACGCGGTGGAGGACGCCCTTGAGTACGGGGCGAAGGTCACCGGCTGCACCGTGCATGTGGCCACCCTGGAGGTAGATGCCGGGCCGATCCTGGCCCAGCACCCCGTTGCTGTGGAGCCCGACGACACGGCGGACACGCTGCATGAGCGCATCAAAACGGTGGAACGCGACCTGTACATTCGCACTATCCAGGAAATCATCAACCGAGGGCATGTCTTATGAGCCAGGGAGCTGAGCGCCCTCCTCGGGCGCTGGTGTCGGTGTACGACAAGACCGGGGTGATCGATCTGGCCCAGCGGCTGGTGGCCCTGGGGTGGGAGATCATCTCCAGCGGGGGAACCTCCCGAGCTCTGGCCGACGCGGGAATCCCGGTAATCCCGGTGGAGGAAGTCACCGGCGCTCCCGAGATGATGGACGGCCGGGTCAAGACCGTCCATCCCGCGATCCACGGGGGCCTGTTGGCCGACATGACGAATCCCGGTCACGTTGAGGACATGGATAATCGGGGGATTGTCCCTATCAATCTGGTGGTGAGCAACCTCTACCCCTTCCGTTCCGACCCTTCGGTTGAGCAGATCGATATCGGAGGACCGGCCATGGTCCGGGCCGCAGCCAAGAACCACGAGCGGGTCGGCGTAGTGGTACGACCCGACGACTACCTAGCAGTGCTCGACGAATTGGAGACTGACGGCACGCTCTCTGATGCGACCCGGCGGCGGCTGGCCCGCATCGCGTTCACTCACACCAGCGCCTACGACGCGGCCATAACCGACTGGCTGTCAGACGCCGATGACGAGCCGCTTCCGCCCACCGTGGCACTGACCCTGGAGCGCCAAGAGGTGCTGCGCTACGGCGAGAACCCCCACCAAACCGGGGCCCGCTACCGCCTCGCCGGCCAGTCGAGCTGGTGGGACCAGGCAGCCCAGCTTCAGGGCAAGGCCATGTCGTACCTCAACGTGTTCGACGCCGATGCCGCCTGGCGTTTGGCCCACTCGCTGGGCGACGACCCGGCCGCCGCGGTGATCAAGCACGCCAACCCGTGCGGGGCGGCCGTAGCCGACGACATCGCCACCGCCTACCGGCGGGCCCACGAGTGCGATCCGGTGTCGGCGTTCGGGGGGATAGTGGCTGTAAACCGCCCGGTCACCGCCGAGATGGCCGAGGCCATGGCCGACGTGTTCACCGAGGTTCTCATCGCCCCCGAATACGAGAAGGCCGCGCTGGCCCTGCTGGCCAAGAAGAAGAATCTGAGGGTGCTCCACGCCCCGTCGCCTGAGTCGGCTCACTTGGAGGTCCGCAGTCTTGGCGGCGCGGCCCTGGTTCAGACCACCGACACGGTGACCATGGACCGCTCTTCCTGGCAGGTGGTCACTGAGCGGGCGCCCACCGATGACCAGTGGGCCGATTTGGAGCTGGCTTGGCGGGTGGCGGCCCGGGTGGGATCCAACTGCATCGTGCTGGCCAAAGACCGCCAGGCGGTGGGCATCGGCGCGGGCCAGCAGAACCGCCGCGACGCCGGGCGCATCGCGGCCGATAAGGCCGCTGGCCGAGCCGCGGGCGGCGCCTGCGCCAGCGACGCCTTCTTCCCTTTCCGCGACGGCCTCGATGCCGCCGCCGAGGCCGACTGCGCCGCCGTCATCCAACCCGGCGGCTCAGTGCGCGACCAAGAGGTGATCGACGCCGCCAACGAGCACAACATGGCCATGGTCTTCACCGCCGAACGCCACTTCCGCCACTAGAGGCTGAGCAACGCGGCAATCTGTATCGAGACTTCAGATCGGTTGAGGGTGTAGAGGTGGATGCCGGGGGCTCCGGCGTCTAGGAGGGATTGGGATAGCTCGGCGGCGGCTTCGGCGGCGGCGTTGATGCGGTGGGGGCCGGACAGTGCTTCCAAATCGGCGAACAGGGGCTCAGGCACGGTGGAGCCGTTCATGGCGGCGTAGCGGCGGATGCTTTTGGGCCAAATCACGGGCATGACGCCGGGGATTACCGGCTGATGGCACCCGAGGTCGGCCAGCTCGTTGCACAGCCGGGTGTAGTCGGCGGGGTCGAAGAAGAACTGGGTGATGGCGAAATCGGCCTGGTTCAGCTTGGCGGCCAGAAACGCCCGGTCGGAGCCCCGATTCACCGAGCGGGGGTGGACCTCGGGGTGGGCCGCCACTCCCACGCTGAACTCGGCGGGGTGGGCCCGCACCACCTCCACCAACTCGGAGGCGTAGCGGAAGTCGCCGCTGATGGCTGATCCGTCGGGCGGGTCGCCGGCCAGGGCCAAGATGTTGACCACCCCAGCGGCGGCGTAGTCGTCCAACAAGTCGGTCACCCCCTGTCGGGTGTGGCCGACGCAGGTCAGGTGGGCCATGGCCGGGAAGGGCCGGTGGCGGCAGATGTCGGTCACAATGTCGCGGGTGCGGTCATGGCCGTCGCCCCCGACCCCGCAGGTCACCGACACGAACGAGGGGGCTAGCCCAGTGAGTTCGTTCAGGGTCTCATCCAGCTGCTTGGCAGCAACCTCGTCGGCTGGGGGAAAGAACTCGAACGACAGCGTTGGCTGATCGCCCAAGAGGTCGACAATCCGGGTCATCAAAGGGCAGCGTATGGCCCGGTTCCCTGCGTCTCGGCATTGTTTGCCGCTCACCTGCCGGTCCTTGCTGGGACTTCATTCTTGGCTTCGTTGGGTACAAAGTCCCGTCGGTATGCTCGCCTTATATGGGCGACAAGATCACAATCGGAGCTGGCGGGAAGCTCGACGTTTCTGACAATCCAATCATCCCGTTCATCGAGGGCGACGGAACCGGGGTGGACATCTGGCCGGCGGCGAAGCATGTGTTGGACGCAGCCGCGGGCAAGCACGGCCGAAAAATCGAGTGGATCGAGGTGCTAGCCGGGGAAAAGGCGTTTAACGAGACTGGCGACTGGCTCCCCCAAGACACCATTGAGAAGTTCACCGAATACCTCATCGGCATCAAGGGCCCTCTGACTACCCCGGTGGGAGGCGGCTTCCGCAGCCTCAACGTGTCGATCCGCCAGATCATGGATCTGTACGTGTGCCTGCGCCCGGTGCGCTGGTTCACCAATGTGCCGTCTCCGGTGAAGAACCCCCAGTTGGTGGACATGGTTATCTTCCGGGAGAACACCGAGGACATCTACGCCGGGCTCGAGGTGGAGGCCTTTACTCCCGAGGCGGCCAAGCTCCGCGACTTGCTCCACGACGCCTTGGGCTGGGACATCGCCGATGACGCCGGCATCGGCGTGAAGCCGGTGTCAAAGACGGGTTCGCAGCGCCTCCAGCGGGCCGCGTTGAACTACGCGGTTCGGCGGAACCGCAAGCGGGTCCACTGGGTTCACAAGGGCAACATCATGAAGTTCACCGAGGGGGCGTTCCGCGGCTGGGGCTACGACCTGGTCCGGGAGGAGTTCTCCGACGTGGCAGTGGGTTGGGACGACTGCGGCGGCGACGCCGGCGACAAGATCCTGGTGCAAGACGCCATCGCCGATATCGCCCTCCAGCAGGTGCTCACCCGCCCGGCCGAGTTCGATGTGATTGCCACCATGAACCTCAACGGCGACTACTTGTCCGACGCCCTGGCCGCCCAGGTGGGCGGCATCGGCATCGCCCCGGGGGCCAACATCAACTACGTGACTGGCCACGGCGTGTTCGAGGCCACTCACGGCACCGCCCCTAAGTACGCCGGTCAGGACAAGGTGAACCCGTCATCGGTGCTCTTGTCGGGCGTTTTGATGTTCGAGCACCTGGGCTGGGACGCCGCCGCCGACGACATCATCAACGCCGTGGAGGCCACCATCGGCGAGAAGATCGTGACCTACGACTTCGCCCGCCTCATGGACGGGGCCACCGAGGTGAAGTGCTCGGAGTTCGCGTCGGCCATAGTCGACCGGCTCTAGCCGCCCGACGACAACCACACTCCGACCAAAGGAGACCTGTCGGTGAGCGATCCCAAGCGAGTGGCCGTGACCGGCGCGGCCGGCCAGATCGGCTACAGCCTGCTGTTCCGCATCGCCAGCGGTCAGATGCTCGGCCCCGACGTGCCCGTGGTGCTCCAGATGCTGGAGATCCCCCCGGCCATGGACGCCCTGGGCGGAGTGGCCATGGAGCTGGACGACTGCGCCTTCCCGCTGCTGGCCGACAAGGTGTGCACCGACGATCCCAACGAGGCGTTCGACGGGGTGGACTACGCCCTATTGGTGGGGTCGCGGCCCCGGAGCAAGGGGATGGAGCGACGCGACCTGCTGGAGGCCAACGGCGCCATCTTCACCACCCAGGGCAAGGCGCTGGCTGCCGGTGCGGCATCCGATGTGCGGGTGCTGGTGGTGGGCAATCCGGCCAATACCAACTGTCTCATCGCCATGAACAACGCCCAGGGGATCGGTGCCGAGCGGTTCACCGCCATGACCCGGCTCGACCACAACCGCGCGGTGGCCCAGCTCTCGGCCAAGCTGGGAGTGACCGTGGACGACGTGAGCCGGATGACCATCTGGGGCAACCACTCGGCCACCCAGTACCCCGATCTGTTCAACTGCCGGGTGGGAGGCCAGTCGGCCGCCGAGGCAGTGGGCGACCGGGGATGGATCGCCGACGAGTTCATCCCCGCGGTGCAGCAGCGGGGAGCGGCCATCATCGAGGCCCGGGGCCTGTCGAGTGCCGCCTCCGCCGCCAACGCCGCCATCGACCACGTGTACGACTGGGTCCACGGCACCGCCCCGGGCGACTGGGTAAGCATGGCGGTGCCCTCCGACGGCTCCTACGGCGTGCCCGAAGGCCTCATCTCGTCGTTCCCCTGCACCACCGCCGACGGCCAGTGGTCGATAGTGGACGGCGTGGACCTGAACGATTTCTCCCGATCCCGCCTAGACGCCACCGTGGCCGAACTGGCCGAAGAGCGCGACACCGTGGCCGATCTGGGTTTGATCTGAGCGGCCGCCGACTGAGGGGCTATGCTTCGGGGCGGCGTGGAGGCGAAGTCCGGTTAGATTCCGGCACTGTCCCGCAACGGTGAACTGGCCCTGAGCCAGTAAGTCCGGTCGAACTACACGCTGAAACGAGCCATAAGCCCCGAGGCAGGGTTGGTTCGGGGGCAGCGCACCTGCCGATCGAGCTTCCGTTCCTCGATCTACAGGAGGTGCTGAATGCCCCGACGTCCTTTCCGTGTTTTCTTTGCGCTGCTGTTCGCGCTCGCTCTTGCGGTGACCGCCTGCGGCAACGATGACGATGTCATCAATTCAGAGCGGCCCCAGCGCATTGTGTCGCTGTCGCCGATGGCTACGGAGGTCTTGTTCGCCATTGGTGCGGGCGAGCAGGTGGTGGCCGTGGACGAGTTCTCCTATTTCCCGGCGGAGGCCCCGGTTACCGACTTGTCGGGATGGGATCCCAACGTGGAGGCCGTGCTGTCGTACGAGCCCGATCTGGTGGTGATCGCCCACGATGCCAACGACCTGATGTCTGGATTGGCTGCGGTCGGCGTTCCCGTGCTGTTGAGCCTGGCCCCTGTCGATTTCGTAAGTGGCTACAACTCGATTGCCGAATTGGGGTTCGCGGTCGGACGAACAGATGAAGCTGCCGCGCTGGTGGCCGACCTGCGAGCCGAGATCGACGAAGCTCTTGCCGCCGCCCCCGATGTGCCGGTTCGGGTATACCACGAGCTGGACAACACCTACTTCTCGGTCAGTTCCAACAGCTTCATTGGCGCGGTGTACGCCGCCATGGGAGTGGTCAATATCGCCGATGAAGTCGATCCCGACGGCTACGGGTATCCCCAGCTCACCGAGGAGTACATCGTTGAGGCAAACCCCGAGCTCATTGTGATCACCGATCTGGTGGGCTACACCGCCGAAGACGTGGCTGCACGGCCGGGGTGGGGCGAAGTGGCCGCGGTGCGCAACGGCAACATTGTGATGGTCAACGCCGACGTCGCCTCTCGGTGGGGACCGCGGCTGCCCCAGTTCATCGAAGTGGTGGCTGAGGCCCTCCAGACGGTGGCCGAGCCGAGTTAGTAGGTCGAGCGATGGCCGAGGCCTCCCTCCCGACGACCGCCTTAACGGACAGCGATGCCGCTCATCCGGCAGTGCGACGCGCCTTCGGGTTGTCGGTTTCGGCCACCCTGATCGGGATCGCGGTGTTGGTAGCGGTGGGATTTCTCAGCGCCATCAGCGGGGCCGCGGGGCTGCCGGTGGGCGGAATATTCGCCTCTTTATTCGATTGGGTTCCGCTGATCGGCGTTGAGTCATCGCTGTCGGACCAACAGGAGAGCATCCTGTTTGAGATCCGGCTCCCCCGGCTGGTGCTGGGCATGTTGGTGGGAGGATCGCTGGCTGTCGCGGGCGCTTCTTATCAGGGAGTGTTCCGCAACCCGTTGGCCGACCCCTATTTGCTGGGCGTTTCGGCCGGGGCCGGCTTCGGCGCGGTGCTGGCGCTGGGGTTCGGACTCGATCTGGGCTGGGGGCCGTTCGACACCGTGCCGGCGGCTGCCTTCTTGGGGGCGCTGGTGGCGGTGCTGGCGTCAATGGCCATCGCCCGGGGCGGTGGGGCATCGCCGGCCACCCTGTTGCTCGGCGGCGTGGCCATGGCCGCTCTGTTCTCTGCGGCACAGACGTATGCCATCCAGCAACTCGATGAGAACCGGGCCCGCGAAGTGCTGTCGTGGCTGTTCGGGCAGCTCAACACCACCGGGTGGAAGGAGATTTGGCTCCTGCTGCCCTACGTCGCGGTGTGCGGGGCGGTGCTCCACGTCCACCGCCGCCATCTCGACGTGCTGCGGGTGGGCGACGATGAGGCCCGCTCCCTGGGCCTCGACCCGGTTCGCTCCCGCCTGACCGTGATCGTGGCCGCCTCGCTGTTGACCGCGGCCGCGGTGTCGGTGAGTGGGTTGATCGCCTTTGTCGGTCTCGTGGTTCCCCACATCGTCCGGCTGCTGATCAGCCACAGCTATCGGGTGATCGTGCCCCTCTCCGCGCTGGTGGGGGCGGCGTTTCTGGCCTTCGTCGACATCGGGGCCCGCACCCTGCTGGCCCCGGAGGAATTGCCGGTGGGGATATTGACCGCCTTCGTCGGGGCGCCGTTCTTCGCTCTGGTGCTGTGGCGAGACCGGTGGAGCACCACATGAGCACCACCGGACAGTTGGAGGCCCGCTCGCAGGCTGGCGAGGCGCCGGCCCTTTCTTGCCATGGCGTGCGGGTTTCGTTCCGCGACCACGAAGTGGTCTGTGGCGTCGATCTGGAATTGGACCCGGGAGAGTGGCTCGGCATCATCGGCCCCAACGGCGCCGGCAAGTCCACATTGCTGCGGTCGATTGTGGGATTGGCCGACTACTCCGGGGCGATTGCCCTTGGTGATGGACAAGCGCCGGGAGCGGCCGATGTCGCCTTGGTGCCGCAATTCCCAGTGCTGCCCAAGGGCATGACCGTGGCCGAATATGTGCTGTTGGGACGGACCGCGCACCTCGGGTGGCTGGCCCGCGAATCGCAGTCTGATCGGCAGATCGTTTCCTCGGTGCTGCATCGCCTAGAGCTCTCGGCTTTTGCCGACCGCTTTGTGTCCACGCTGTCGGGCGGGGAGGCCCAGCAGGTGGTGGTGGCCCGGGCGCTGGCCCAGCAATGCCCAGTGTTGCTGTTGGACGAGCCCACCAGCGCCCTAGACGTGGGCCATCAGGTGTCGGTGCTGGAACTGGTGGACGATCTGCGCCGCACCGAGGGGCTGAGCGTATTGGCCGCCATGCACGACCTCAGCGCCGCAGCCCGATTCGCCGACCGGCTCATTCTGATAGATCACGGCCGGATCGTGGCTCAGGGCACACCAGCCGAGGTGCTGAATGCCGATCTGTTGTCCGCGGTGTACGGCACGCCGCTTACTGTTCAACCAATCGACGGCGAGTTGGTGGTATTGCCCGCATCCCGTCGGCATGACAAGGAGTCTTCATGAGCAGCGACGCAACCCCCCAAGAAGAGCGCCCGTACGACCTGTCTGAGATGCGACGGGCTTCATCGCTGGTGCTGGTGAACACCGGCGATGGCAAGGGCAAGTCCACTGCGGCGTTCGGCACCATCTTGCGGGCGATTTCCCAGAGCTGGCCGGTGGCAGTGGTTCAGTTCCTCAAGAGCGGCGACTGGAACACCGGCGAGGAGCAGGTGTGCCGAGAGCTCGGTGTGCAATGGTTCTCGGCCGGCGACGGGTTCACCTGGGACTCTGGCGATCTCGACGAGTCCCGAGCCAAGGCGGTGGCTGCCTGGGAGTTTTCCGCTCAGCTCATCGCCGAAGGCGAGTATCGCCTAGTGGTCTTGGACGAGATCAGCTACGCCATGACGTGGGACTGGATCGATGCCGCCGAAGTGGCCGCGGCATTGGAATCTCGACCCGAGCAGGTCAGCGTCATTCTCACCGGCCGGGACATGGCCGATGAAGTGATCGACGTGGCCGACACAGTGACCGAGATGGTCAAGGTCAAACACGCCTTCGACCGCCAGATTCTGGCCAAAAAGGGCCTTGACTATTGACTAGGCCGTCTGGTGGCCACGGGCCTGGGTCAAATGCAGGCGGCTCGCCATGATCGTGCTGGTGCTGGGCGGGACCCGTTCGGGCAAGTCGGGGGCGGCGGAGGCGATTGCTGGGACACTTGGGCCGAAGGTCACCTACGTGGCCACTGCCGTGGTCGATCCCAACGACCCTGACCACGCGGCCCGGGTTGCGGCCCATCAGGCTCGGCGCCCCTTGGGCTGGAGCACCGCCGAGTGCGAGGGGCCTACTGATCTTCCCCGGCTGCTTAGGGAAACCGACCATCCGGTAGTGGTCGACTCCTTGGGCACGTGGGTTACGCTGCACCCGGAGATGGAGGTGGATGCCGGTGATCTGCTGGCCGCTCTGTCCGACCGGACGGCCCCCACAGTCATCGTTTCCGAAGAGGTGGGGCTGGCGGTTCATCCGGTCAGTGAACTGGGCCGGCGGTTCGTCGATGTCTTGGGGGTGCTGAACCAGCAGGTTGCCGCGGTAGCCAATCGAGTGCTGCTGGTGGTGGCCGGTCGGGTGCTCGAGCTGCCTTCCGCCGATGGGAAGTAGGGCGAAGATGAGACGGCCTGCGGTCATGGGTGCGGTGGCATTTCTGACTGTGGCTGGCCGAGGCCAAGCGCCCCAAGCTCGAGCGTTGTGGTGGTTCCCGGTAGTTGGTGCCGGGCTCGGTGGGGTGCTGGCGGCCGTCCACTGGGGGGCGGGTGAGCTGTGGCCGCTTTTGGTGGTGGGGATCCTGGTGGTGGCCGCCGATTTGGTGCTTACCGGGGGGTTGCACCTGGACGGTTTGGCTGACAGCACCGACGGGCTCCTGCCCCACATGGAAAGGGATCGGCGGCTGGCGGTGATGGCCCGACCCGATGTGGGAGCGTTCGCCATCGCCGCGGTTGTGGTTGTGGTGGCGGCCCGGTGGGCGGCGTTATCGGTTGAAGACATCGAGTCGTTGGCGTTGATTCCGATCTGGGCCGGCAGCCGTGCCGTGGTCGCCGTGATCCCGGCCATCGTCCCCTACGCCCGGCCTGGCGGGCTGGCTGCCCCATTTCTCGATGGGGCACGGTTGTGGCTGGCGTTGTGGTTGGCACCCGCGGTAGCCGCGCTGGTGCTGATCGAAGGGGTGTCGGGTGCGGTGGCAGCTGCCGCCCTGTTGTTGGCATCCGGTGCAGTGGTGGCATTGGCATGGCGTCGGCTGGGCGGATTCACCGGCGACGTGCTGGGCGCGGTGATCATGGTGGCAGAAACCGCCGCTCTACTCGCCCTGGTGGCCGATCCGTGATCTGCTGCGGAACGCGACCAGCATGAGTTCGCTTTCGTTCCCCACAGCGCCTCCGTTGGACGGCCAGGCCATGGAACGGGCCCAGGCTCGATGGGCCACTCGGGCCATGCCTCCGGGCGCGCTGGGGCGATTACAAGACCTGGGAGTTCACTTGGCCGGGGTGGCCGGTGCCTGTCCGCCGCCTGTGCCCGGCAATCCAGCCGTGGTTGTCTTCGCCGGTGATCACGGGGTGGTGGCCGACGGGGCCAGTGCGTGGCCCTCGGAGATCACCGCAGCCATGGTGGCAACAGTGAGCGACGGTGGGGCTGCCATTTCGGCGTTCGCCGAGGCGGTGGGCGCTCAGGTTGTTGTCGTCGACGTAGGAGTGCAGACCCCTCTCGACGCGCTTCTCGGGGTGAGAGACGAGAGGGTGGCCGACGGCACGGCCAGCATTGCCAGCGAGCCAGCCATGACTCTTGACGAGGCCGAAGCGGCGCTGGCGGCGGGCATCCGAATCGCGTCCGAGCAGTTGGAAGCGGGTGCCGACTGCCTCATCGGCGGCGACTTGGGCATCGGCAATACCACCTCGGCGGCTGCGTTGATCGGCGTGTACACCGGCCGATCAGCCCAAGAGGTCACTGGAGTCGGCGCGGGAGTTCCCGCCGGGGGCCTCGACCACAAGCGCCGGTTGGTGGCCACCGCCATCGAGAGAGCCGCCGCCTGTGCCGAACCCATCGATGTGCTGGCCGCTGTGGGGGGATTGGAGATTGCGGCCCTCGCCGGGCTGTACATTGCCGCCGCTGAGAACCGGGTTCCCTTCATTGTGGACGGGGTGATCGCTGGGGCGGCCCTATGCGCGGCAGAAGCCCTGGCGCCCGGCACTGCGGCCCCTGCCATCGCCGGCCATCGCTCCAGCGAGCCGGCCGCCTCCATCGTCCTCGACCACCTGGGCCTGAACCCCCTGCTGGATCTCAATTTGCGATTGGGAGAGGGAACCGGCGCCTGCCTGGCCTTTCCACTGGTGCAGGCGGCTGCTCGGGCGCTGGCCGGTATGGCCGATTTACCGGAGCCCGGTCAGGAATAGGCAAACCTCTCGTCAAAGGTTCCAGATTGTGCGGTCCCGCATCTCTGCGAAGACGTCTTCGGCTCTTGCCAGTAGCCGGCGGTGGGACAACAGAGCCATGGGGTTGCCTTCAAACGTGACTTCCCCATTCAACACTGCTTCCTCAGCCGAGAGCTCTCCTTTGGCGATGGCCACCGCCGTCTCGCGGGCTTGGCTGAAAGCCACCTCAGGATCGGGGGCTGGCCCAGAGCTGACGCGAGCGCCCTCACCGTCGAACACCATGTGGAATATCACCTCACCCACTTGCTGTTGGACCGCGAATCGATCGCCGTCCGGCGCGCACAACCCCGACGCCCGCAGTGCGGCGTCTGCCTCCTCGATCCATTCGTCGCTCAAGTACTCCAGCACCAAGTCCTACCGTACTGAGGTAGGTATATGACTTCTGCACCGACACACCGACTATGGGCCGAGTCGTGGTATGGCGATTTCGCTGCGCCAGACGGATCGGTGGGGGGCTATGCGCAGCTCACGCTGTGGCCCAACCTGGGGCGGAGCTGGTTCTGGTCGGCGCTGGTCGGTCCCGACCGCCGCCCGGTGATGCTGCTGGAGACCGACGCCCCGCTACCCCGGCCCTCCACCCTGGAGCTGCGAGCGCCCGGGTTGTGGACCGAGTTCATCGAACAGATCCCCGACGAGCACTTCACCGTGGATTTGGAGGCGTTTGCAGTGGCCCTCGACGATCCCGAAGAAGTGTTCGGGCTGGGCTGGGGCGACCGGGTGCCCTACGGCCTGGAGCTGGAGTGGGAGTCGGTGCCCGACACATTGGACATTGTCCACGGCCAAGTGCTGGTGGGTGATGAGACGATTGAGCTGGACGGCCGGGGCCGTCGCTTCCACTGGGAGGGCCTGCCCGCCTGGTGGGACCAGGAGTGGACCAACGGCCCAACCGACGGCACTGTCATCGCCTCCGCCCCCCTCCCCGCCGACCACCCTGAGACCTCTCAGCGTGCCCGTCTGGAGCGATCCCTTATCACCACTACCGAAGGCCCCACTTGGACCGAGCAGAACTTGCTACGAGGTCTAGTTTGAAGAGGCACGCATTTATTTCGCATGTGTGGGAAGCCATCCCTCTGGAGCCTGGATCAGGTGTCCTGATGAAGTAGTGACTGTTGCCGGCAGATGGCAAGAGAGAATCGTGGTTCGTGAAATTCTCTTGTGTGCGTGGGCCGCCCTTTGCAGTTCAAAGGAGTTTCGCTTAGGTGGGAAAGCGACCACGATCCGTTTCTCTGGTGTACGTGAGCGAACCGAATCAATGGCTGGTGCCAAATCCCCATCACCGGATATCAAAATGGCAATATCAAATCTATCGTCGTGAGAGTCTTCCAAAAGACGTACGGCGATATTGATATCGGTCTTCTTTTCCTCACGTTGGTGCCACGAATGCCCACACGAGTAGCAGTGCACGTCTTTTGACTGGAAATACCCGTAGTCGATGAAGACTCCCCCCAACCCTTCTATGGCATCGACAAATCGCGACTGTCGCTCAGACTTCCTTGGGTTATTCCGCACTCGAGTAGTGAAATAGCGGACGAATTCGAGTTGCTGGCCCTTCCGCATCTGAGATTTGCATACTGCGCGGATATCCAGCCAACGCGAAGTTCGTAAACGGGCATCGATGAGCCCGTGGTAGAGGTTGTATCCGTCGATGTAGGCGACGACCCGGTTGGCAGTCATGTGAATCTGAGCCTAGCCACGGGGTGTGACACATTTGCCCAGGTAGTGGATAGTATCCAGAGGACTGAAAAATCGTGGCGAATTGTCGCTCCAGGATGTAACGTATTCCTTGTACCACCCCGGGGTGAGTAGCCTCGGGCCGACAGCCCCGACTCCGGTCGGGGCTTGTCTATTTTCTGGGGTTCAGTCTGGCGAGCGGGTTAGGCGGGAGAGAACGAGAACCAGGGAGGAGGCAGCGGCGGCCAGGATGGCGGGGAGCCACAAGTCGGTGGCGGGAGCCCAGGCCAAGCCGGTGCCGTCGACAGCCTCGTCGGCGTGGCGGCTGATCACGCCCACTCCGGCGGGCCAGGGCCACAGCACCCGCAGCGAGCCCAGCAGCAGTCCGACCATCACAGCCAGGGTGTAGTCATGCCAGCGGTCGAGCACCCGGCCGATCAGGTTCGAGAACAGGGCCAGCCCCACCACTGCCCCCACGGCCAGGGCGGCCAGATCAGCCCAGACGCGGTTGTCCACCGCGGCGATCGCGGCGGGGTACACCCCCAGCATCAGCAGGATGAACGATCCGGAGATGCCGGGCAGCAGCATGGCGCATACCGCCACGATCCCCGACCCGAACAGTGCCAGAACTGTCGGATCTGCCACCGGCCCCGACTGGAGTCCCAGCAGCCAGAAGAACAACCCGCCCACCACCAGCGAGGTCAGGGCAAGCCTTGCGCTGGGATTCTCCACCATTTTCCAGGCCACCACCACCGATGCCGCCACCAGCCCGAAAAACAGCCCGGCCATGGCTTCGGGCTCGTCGGTCAGCAGTTCGTCGATCACCGACGCCAGCGCCACGACGGCTACAACGATGCCCACAACCAGCGGCACGGCGAACCACCAGTCGAAGCTCCGCAGCTGTGCCCGCGCCTCTCGCCACCGACCCCTCAGCAGCGTCCCCAGCACGCCCGCAGCAGCCCGTACGGTGTCAATCAGCCGGGCATAAATCCCCAGCAGCAGAGACACCGTGCCCCCCGACACGCCGGGTACCACATCAGCCGCCCCCATGAGCAAACCCCGCGCCACCTGCTGGGTGACCTCTGCTGCTCTAGACCACATCGAACAGGTAAGGCATCAGCTACTGGAGATCGCCATAGGAGCGCTCACGACCCAAAGGTTAAGAGCCGAGCGGTCGTTAGTCGTCGTCAATCGGGCAATTTGACCTCGGCAAACTCCTGTTTTCAGTGCGGGGAGATAGCCCATTACTCTCAAGTATCGTGATTCTGGCAGCAATGTGAGCGAATTGAATGGCACCAGGCGATAGCACCTTGGAGGCCGCAGAGCCACCGCCCTGTCCCAAATGCGGGTTGGAAATGGTGATGAGGACGGCCGCAAAGGGCAAGAACGTAGGCAGTCGTTTCTGGGGTTGTCCGACTTTCCCTGACTGTTGGGGGAGGGTTCAGATTGGCAGTGAGTGGAACACCGAGACGCTAGGACAGCCATCGCCCAAAACTGATGAGCCTGGAATGGAAAGAGACGTGGAGACTGAAGCTGACAATACGAACCGGCGGCGAAGAGTGGATTGGGCCGATGGGACGTATGCACGAGATGGGTGGATGGTTCGCTTGGCATCGGCGGGTGGTTCGCTGAGGTCGCTTTGTGATGGGCGCGCTGAGCACCTAATGGGCTGCTGGGTTGCCCGGGAGCGCGGGAAAGACGAACAGGCTTCCAACAGGTTGTCGGCGGTGGAGACAGCGGCGGTTGGGTCGATGCTGAGGTTGCTGGCCAGGGGTGCTGCGCCTCCGATGCACCCTGACGCGGAAAGCCAGCTCCTCGAATCCTGTGTCGGATTTCCAGAGCCAACTGATGAGGATTTCTTGGTGCCGTCGAAGGGGAAGTCTGCTTTATCTGGGGGTTGGTACGACTCAGAGTACGAAGAACGACTTGTTGAGCGGATTGAGGAGCACCGGCCGGGTGCTGCGATGTGGTTGGTTTCACAGCCCCCGCTCGACAAGCTGATCTTCGCGGCGGGCCTAGAAGCGGAGGTCGAGAGCGAGCGTCGATGCGACCTCTTGTTCTGCCCTCCAGGGTCGGCACCGGTTGTGTTCGAGGTAGACGGCGGTCAGCACAAGGAAGCAAGACTGGTTGACAGAGACCGTGATCGCTCGCTGGAAAGGGCTGGATTTCGTACGGTACGGGTTCCAACATCTGAGCTTCGAGCAGGCCGCGGTCCGGGCCTTGAAGAAGTGTTCAAGGTGGTCGCCGAAGCTCGTTTCGGTCAGCGAATAGACGTCCAATCTGATCGTGGAGCCTGGCACCCGAAGGTGTGGGGGCCGATTCAAACGCATCGGTTGGTGCTCGCCGTCTGCGAGGCCATCGATGCCGGGTTCCTGTCGGGGGATCGCTGGGTGATCAAAGTGTCCGATCCGACGGGCCTGTCGCTGAGGCTGATCGGTCCGTATCTGGAGACGCTGGCGGCGATTGCCGAAATATGGGGTGCTGCCAACCTCGCCCCCCAGGTAGCGATCTTTTGCCGGGGCGGCGAGGAGTTCATCTACCGGCGACAAGACTCCACCCCATTCAGTTATCTGCGGGCCGAAGCAGGAAGCAATGATGCTAGGTGGAGCGAGTCTGCTTCGGTTCGGGTGTTGTTGGGCTCCCATTGGTCCCCGTTTGAGCGGCTTCCCGACCCAATAGACGGAGAACCACCAGCGGTAGTGGTCCGCTCCACTGGAGTACCGGCCCTACCCGCCGACCCTGTTCGCCGCCGGGTGGACATCCGTCCTGGGGGCGGCGACCGCAACCGATTGCGTCAGGCTCTAGAAGCAGTGATGAGCGCGGCATTTGCAAAGGACTCGTTTCGGACAGGACAGCTCGATGCGATTCAGACGGCGCTCGGCGGGAATGACTGTGCCGTGCTGCTTCCCACTGGAGCGGGCAAGAGCATGATCTACCAACTAGCGGGGCTGATTCTCCCCGGTCGGTTGCTGGTGGTTGATCCGATCACGTCGCTGATCGACGACCAGATCGGCGGGTTGGCTGCCCAGGGAATCGATCGCGCCGCGGGAATCACCGCCCAGAACAGCACGAGCGGCCTGGGCCCAGCAGAAGACGCATACTTCTTGTTCGTGGCCCCGGAACGGCTACAGCGACAGAAGTTTCGGGACATGCTCGCCGCATCAACTCGGTCCAATCCTGTGAGCCTTGTGGTTGTCGATGAGGCGCATTGCGTTTCGGAATGGGGGCATGACTTTCGCACCGCCTACCTGAACTTTGGCAGGACTGCCCGGAGGGTGTGCGATCCGTCGGGTATCGGTAGGGTGCCGATTCTCGCGTTGACTGGCACTGCGTCGCGGGCGGTGTTGTCCGACGTTCTTTTCCAATTGGGCATCTCTGGCGACACGCCGGAAAGCATCGTCAGTCCGGCGTCGTTCGACCGGGCAGAGCTCTCCTATGAAGTGGAGATAATCAAACCGGCCATGTCTGAGGCGATCCTCAAAGATGTGCTCCGGTCTTTGCCGGCATCCTTCGACGAGCAATCGTCGGCCTTTCGAGAACGGGGGAGGCTGCCGGGGATTGTGTTCATCCCCACCGTGAACAGCAAGCACCGGAGCATGGACAAAACGCTTGCGGCCGTCAGATCGGTCATTCCTACCGCAGTCGGGTTCTCCACCACGGCTCCGAAGAGCCACAACCGGCGGGAATGGGACACGGAGAGGCTCCGCAACGCTGAGAAGTTCAAGCAAGACGATGCCGCGGCCATTGTTGCCACGAAGGCGTTTGGCATGGGTATTGACAAGCCGAACGTCAGGTGGATCGTCCACTATGGCCTGCCTCAGTCGATCGAGGCCTTCTATCAAGAGGTGGGTCGGGCTGGCCGCAACCGGCAGCCGGCAAAAAGTGTGCTGATACTCGCCGAGAACGGTGCAGCGCAGAGCAGGCAGCGATTGGAATCAGGGCGGAATCGGCCCTCATCCAGCCAGGGCGGACAGAGGCCCGAATCAGACGACATCTCTACAGTGCTGCGGTTTCACAACCAGGCATTTCCCAGCGTGGACAAGGATGCTGAGACGACCGTGAAGGTTTACGACAAACTCCGCTTGAGTCGAAGCATTCCCCTTGGCGAGCGGGAGGATGAGCGGAATGCTTCTAAACGAGCGCTTCATCGGCTCGCGGTTCTCGGGGTTGTCGACGACTATTGCCTTGAAGGGTGGGGCAAGACCGAGAAGGCGGTCGTCGTTGTGTCAGATGTCGGTCCAGAGGAGATTGCCGATAGTTTGCTTCGTTTCGTGGCCCGCTCCCAGCCGGGGCAAGTTGAGGCATTCCGGGCTCGACTACCCCGTCTTCCCGACGCCTCTAGCGCCGTCCGGGAGTGCAGCAGGATTCTGGCCGAGTTTGTTTATGACACGGTTGGCAAGGCTCGCCAGCGGAGTCTCTATGAGATGTGGGAACTCGCCAGGGTTGGGCAAAGGGATGGGGAGCAAGTCCGCCAGGGCATTCTCGACTATCTGTCCGAAGGCGTCCCCTCAACCACCGCTCAGCGTCTCTCTGAGCAGGCTGTGTTCACGTACTCCGATTGGACAGAGGAGTGGAAGACGATCTCCAGTGATGACGATGCCCGGCAGTGGCGGGCCGCAGCCGCTCGCTTGCTGGGGTCCTATCCCGATCACCCTGGGCTTCTCGCTTCTCGTGCCGTTGCCGGAGTGCATCTCGGCGGGTCGGCGGATGATCTCGAATGGGGCCTGCGTCAGTCAATGGAAGGGGCGCTCGAACGATATCGGGCCGACCCGGCTGACGCAGACCAGATGGCGATGGAGGTGTTGGATCGGCTAGCAGCAATGCCTGAACCTATTGCTGGGTCGCTAGCAATGGCTGCTGCGGTCGTTGCCGCTGCCCGTGCCGCACTTCCACACTGTGATCTGGTGGAGGCATGGCTCGACTCGAACTGGAAGCGCAGTCCCGACCTTGCTGTCTTCAAATTTGCTGAAGGCGTCTCACTAGCCAACGACATAGCTCACCATGCCGCCGACCGCGCTGGGGTGCTTACAACCCCAGCGATGGCGACGGCAGAAAGGAGAAGCAGATGACTGACACAGCCGGCCCTTTGAATTCCTTTGATGCTTCTGTTCAACGGTTTGCCGACGCTACGGGTGTCCTTGAAGAGCTACGCGACAAGGTGGCTGCCCTTTCAGACTTCCAAGAGCAACAGAGCCATGCCACAGATGCATTGAACGGCTCTCGTGCTGCGCTGCACACCGCGGTTGAAGCCCTGAGTCCGGTTGGTCAGCTCGGCACGGAGCTTCTCGCCTCGCTCAAGGCGGTGGTCGCTGCCGCCGAAACTGCCTTCGACCAAGGCACGGTCAAGGGCATCAGAGACGACGTTGCCGCGCTCAGCGAAGAAGTGGAATCGCTGCGAGACAGCATCTGTGCTGAGCGGGATGAAGCCCGTCGAGAACTCGCTGAGATGCGAGCCAAGGTGCAGGCGTTGCCTGAGCGAATTCGAAGCAAGCACGGTCTGAATAAAGAAACTTGATTCTCAAAGGAGAACCCGTGAATCGCCCGGGCGTTAGCCCGCGAACACTGCTTCGGTGGTGAAGGACATGCCCCCCTCGAGGGTGCGGCGCACGGGGCAGCGGCGGGCGATGTCTTCCAAACGGGTCCGCTGGTCGTCGTCGAAGTCGCCCTCGATGAAGATCTGGCTGCGCACTCTGTCGATGTAGCCCGAGGCGTCAGCCTCGCAATCGTCGCAATCGCGGGCGTGAACCCGGTCGTGCTCGAAGCGGGCCGAAATCGAGTGGAGTTTCCACCCCTTGCGCTGGCAATACATCGACAGGGTGATGCAAGTGCAGGCCGCCACTGACGACAGGAGGATTTCATAGGGATTGGGGCCGGTGTCGCCCCCTCCCAGGTCTTCGGGCTCATCGGCCGCCCACAAGTGCGAGCCTGAGCGAAGTTCCACAGCGAAGTCCTGGCCGCTCTCGACCTCGAGATCGGCGGTGATGGTGGTCATGCTTTGACGCTATCGCTAGCCGACTAGTTTGCGGTTCTTCACCTTGGCCTTGATGTAGTCGCGGTTGGTCCAGGCGATGAAGTCGATGGGGATCTCCTTGGGGCAGGCCTCTTCGCACTCGCCGTGGTTGGTACACGAGCCGAAGAACGCCTCCATGGTTTCCACCATGGCCTCGGTTCGGGCCCACCGTTCGGCCTGGCCCTGGGGGAGCAGGTTCAGGTGCTGCACCTTGGCTGCGGTGAAGAGCTGGGCCGCGCTGTTGGGGCAGGCGGCCACACAGGCCCCGCAGCCGATGCAGGCCGCCGCGTCGAAGGCGGTGTCGGCCGTCTCCTTGGGCACCGGGGTGAGGTTGGCGTCGGGGGCGGCGCCGGTGTTCACCGAGATGAAGCCGCCGGCGCCGATAATGGCGTCCATGGCCCGGCGGTCCACCGCCAAGTCCCGCAGCACAGGGAATGACGTGGCCCGCCACGGCTCGATCACGATGTGGTCGCCGTCGCTGAAGCTGCGCATGTGGAGCTGGCAGGTGGCCGTGCCTTTCTGGGGGCCGTGGGCTTGGCCGTTGATCATCAGCCCGCAGGTGCCGCAGATGCCCTCCCGGCAGTCAGACTCGAACACGATGGGCTCTTCGCCTGCCTCGATGAGCCGCTCGTTGACAATGTCGAGCATCTCCAAGAACGATGCATCGGTGCTGATGCCGTCGGCCTCATAGGTCACGAAACGGCCCTCGGCGTTGGGACCGGCCTGGCGCCACACCTTGAGCGTGAGGTTGATCTCGGCGCTCACTTGTAGCTCCTCTGGGTCAGCTCCACGTTGTCGAACTCCAGTTCCTCGCGATGGCGGGTTTGGGGGGTGCCCTCGCCATTCCACTCCCAGGCGGCAACGTGGGTGAAGTCGTCATCGTCCCGCATGGCTTCGCCCTCTTCAGTCTGGTGCTCTTCCCGGAAGTGGCCGCCGCAGGACTCTTCTCGGGTCAGGGCGTCTCGGGCCATGAGCTCGGCCAGCTCGAACAGGTCGGCCACCCGGCCGGCCTTCTCCAGCGACTGGTTGAGGGTGTCGGCCGAGCCCAGCACCCGCACGTTGCGGTGGTACTCCTCGCGCAGGGCGGGGATCTCCGACAGGGCCTTCTCCAAGCCGGTCTTGTTGCGGGCCATGCCGATGTAGTCCCACACCAGCTTGCCCAGCTCCCGGTGGTAGTGGTCCACCGAGCGAGTACCCCCGATCGACAGCCAGCGGCTCATCTCGTCGGCCACCGCCTGCTCGGCGTCGGCGAAAACCGGCTCGGAGGTGCCCAGCGCCGGGTCGCCCAAGAAGTCCGACAGGTAGTTGCCGATGGTGTAGGGCAGGATGAAGTAGCCGTCGGCCAGTCCCTGCATCAGCGCCGAGGCCCCCAGCCGGTTGGCCCCGTGATCGCTGAAGTTGGCCTCGCCCAGCACGAACAGGCCGGGCACGTTGCTCATCAGCTCGTAGTCCACCCACAGCCCGCCCATGGTGTAGTGGGTGGCGGGGTAGATGCGCATGGGCACCGTGTAGGGGTCCTCCCCGGTGATGCGCTCGTACATGTCGAACAGGTTCCCGTACTTGGCCCGGATAACCGCCTCGCCGTCGCGAGCCATGGCACCGGAGAAGTCCAGGTAGACGCCGTTGCGCAGCGGTCCCACTCCCCGGCCCTCGTCCACCACGGTTTTGGCGTTGCGGGAGGCCACGTCGCGGGGCACGAGGTTGCCGAAGGCCGGGTACTTGCGCTCCAAGAAGTAGTCGCGGTCGGCGTCGGGGATCTCGTGGGGCGCCCGCCCGTCGTCGTGGGCCAGGGGCACCCAGATGCGCCCGTCGTTGCGCAGCGACTCCGACATCAGGGTCAGCTTCGACTGGAAGTCATCGCTGGCCGGGATGCAAGTGGGATGGATTTGGGTGTAGCAGGGGTTGGCGAACAGCGCCCCCTTGCGGTGAGCCCGCCACGCCGCGGTCACGTTGCACATCTTGGCGTTGGTCGACAAGAAGTACACGTTGCCGTAGCCCCCGGTGGCCAGCACCACGGCGTGGGCCGAATGCGACACGATCTCGCCGGTGATGAGGTCGCGGGTCACCACGCCGACGGCCCGGCCGTCGTGCATCACCAGTTCCAGCATCTCCGAGCGGGTGTGCAGCTCCACCGTGCCGGCGGCCACCTGGCGCATCAGCGCCGAGTACGCCCCCAGCAGGAGCTGCTGGCCGGTTTGGCCCCGGGCGTAGAAGGTGCGGGACACCTGGGCGCCGCCAAAGGAGCGGTTGTCTAGCAGCCCGCCGTACTCCCGGGCGAAGGGCACGCCCTGGGCGGTGGCCTGGTCGATGATGTCCACCGACACCTCGGCCAGGCGGTACACGTTGGCCTCCCGGGCCCGATAGTCGCCCCCCTTGATGGTGTCGTAGAACAGCCGGTACACGCTGTCGCCGTCGTTCTGGTAGTTCTTGGCCGCGTTGATGCCGCCCTGGGCGGCGATGCTGTGGGCCCGGCGGGGGGAGTCGTGGTAGGTGAGCACCTTGACCCGATAGCCCAGCTCTCCCAGCGAGGCCGCCGCCGATGCGCCAGCCAGCCCCGAACCAACCACGATCACGTCGAAGCGACGCTTGTTGTTGGGGTTCACCAGCCGCATGGAGAACTTGTGGTCGGTCCACTTGGTGTCGAGTGATCCGGCCGGAATGCGGGCGTCGAGGGAGCCGAGCATCAGTGGTCCTCTCCTTCAGGGGCCCCGTGCTGCTGAAGCTCCTCCACGATGGAGCGCCCATCATCGTCGATCACGCCAGCCTGCACGAAGATTGGGAAGCTCAGGTTGCCCACCAGGATGATCCCGGCCAGCCCGGCGGCCAGGTAGCGGCGCAGGTGGTTGTAGCGGGGGCTGTTCACCCCCAGGCTCTGGAACATGCTCCAGGTGCCGTGGAATATGTGGACGGCCAGCGCGGTGTTGGCCACGATGTACAGGATCGCCACCGGGATGCTGCTCAGGCTTTCCGACACGTTGTGGTAGGGGTCGCCTCGAACGAAGTCGGGGTTGAACCACCCCCAGGTGAGATCGGCCAGGTGGTAGAAGAGGTACAGCCCGATGATGGGACCGGTCCACCGCATGGTGCGGGAGGCGAAGTTGGCCGCGATGTAGTTCCGGCCGCCGGGATAGCGCTGGTCGGCGGCCATGCTCATTCGGCTCAGGGAGTAGGCCGAGTGGATGTGAAGGGCGAAGGCGATGATCAGCCCGATGCGCATGATCCACAGCAGCCAGGTGCGGGGGAGGAGCTTGGTGCCCAGATCCCGCAGGGTCTCGGCGTACTCGTGGATCTCCAGCGGTCCCTCATAAAGATGGAGGTTGCCGATCATGTGGACCACGATGAAGCCCAGCAAGGCCGCCCCGGTGAGGCCCATCACCCACTTCTTGCCCACCGCGGTCTGGTAGATGCTGAGCGGCCAAGGGAGCTTGATCTTGGGCTCCGACCGCACCGGCGGCGGCGCGCTCACTCTCGTTATGGCTTGGGCCATCGTCTGCCTCCGCTTCGGGCCGCCAGCAGCCCGAACGCTCTCCTGCCGACGGTACCGGCGCCCCACTCCCTGCGGCTAGCCGTACCGGGCCCTCGACTGGCTAGCCGATGACAAGGGAGTAGGGTTCAACTCCTATGTCGCAACCCACCACTCTCGGAGAGCTCAAGGAATCCGGCTGGCAGTCGGTGTCGGTCAAGCACGAGATCCGTCGCAACGCGATCCGCAAGATTCGGGCCGGCGAGGACCTGTTCCCCGGCATCTGGGGCTACGAAGACACCGTCATCCCCCAGCTGGAGACCGCGCTGCTGGCCGGTCACGACGTGATCTTCCTGGGCGAGCGGGGTCAGGCCAAGACCCGGATGATCCGCCTGGTTCTCGACCTGCTCGACGAGTGGCTCCCCATCGTGGCCGGCTCCGAGATCAACGACGACCCCTACAACCCGGTCTCCAAGCACGCCAAAGACCTGATCGCCGCCGAGGGCGACAACACCCCGTTGGCCTGGGTCCATCGCAGCGAACGCTACGGGGAGAAGCTGGCCACCCCCGATACCTCCATTGCCGACCTGATCGGTGAGGTAGACCCCATCAAGGTGGCCGAGGGCCGCTATCTGTCCGACGAGCTCACCATCCACTACGGCCTGGTGCCCCGCACCAACCGGGGGGTGTTCGCCATCAACGAGCTCCCCGACCTGGCCGAGCGCATCCAGGTGGGATTGCTCAACGTGCTGGAGGAGCGCGACGTGCAGATCCGGGGCCACAAGATCCGCCTCCCCCTCGACATCTTGCTGTTCGCTTCCGCCAATCCCGAGGACTACACCAATCGGGGCCGCATCATCACCCCGCTCAAAGACCGCTTTGGGGCCCAGGTCCGCACCCACTACCCGACCGATGTAGACATCGAACTGGACATCACCGAGCAGGAGGCCACAGTCCCAGAGGCCGACCTGCCGGTGATCATGCCCGACTTCATGTGCGAGGTGCTGGTGTATCTCAGTCATCTGGCCCGACAGAGCCCGCACATCAACCAGCGCTCGGGGGTGTCGGTGCGGTTGACGGTGTCCAACTACGAGACGCTGGCTGCTGCGGCCATCCGGCGGGCCTTGCGCAGTGGCGAGGCGGCGGCGGTGCCCCGAGTGACCGACTTGGATGCGCTCGCCCCCTCCACCATGGGCAAGATTGAGATCGAGACCATCGAGGACGGTCGAGATAGCGAGATTGTGGGCACCCTCCGCAAAGAGGCCGTTCGCCAAGCCTTCAAGGACGCGGTCGAACTCGAGGTGCAGCAGGAAGTGATCGAGGCCTTTGAAGAGGGTCGGGTGGTCAACGCGGGGGATGACATTTCCTCGGCCGACTATGCCGCCCTGGTTGACGAGGCGCCGGCGTTTGCCGGCGCACTGGCGGCGTTGGGCTACGAGCCCGGCGATCTCGAGAACCCCGCTCTGGTGGCCAGCGGCATTGAGTTTGTGCTGGAGGGCCTCCACCTCTCCAAGCGCCTCAACAAGGAGTCCATATCCGGCGCCGCCGTCTATCGAGGAAGAACCTGACCCTTTATCCGATCGCGCAGGGTGAAGGCGGCGTCTTTGGGATTGCGGTCTTGGTCGAAGAGGCCGCGGGCTGATGATCGCCCCAGGTGCCAGTGGTAGCCGTCCATCGCAGTGTCGACGAATAACCCCACCACGTTGATGCCGTCGGACTTCGCGGCTTCCACCTGATCCAGCGTCCGCCCCAAGAGTTGATCCCGCCAGGTCTCATCGGGGGTGGACACGCCGGTGCCAGCCACCGCCAGCGGCACATCCCCCAGCATGTCGGCCAGACGGGCCAGCGCCCGGCCCAACTCCTCGGGCTCGGGGGCCAAGCCGGAGTCGTCGCACCGGGCGGTAGGGGGGTAGGGCCCGAGGTGGCCGTGTTGGTCCACTGAGACCGGAGCGTCGAAGCACACTCCGACCACATCGATCGCCTCCCGAAACTCCTCGCGGGCGACAATCGGACGATCCGGCACGGTGATCTCCCCGTCGGTCAGCGCCGAGATCCAGCTCCGCCACAGCAGCCGGTCCCACCAGCCCTGCCAGGCGAGGGTGTCGGCCCGCTGGTCGGCGGCGAAAACGGTGTGGAGGCCGAATGCCCCCATCACCGGCTGGCTCCCGCTGCGGAGCAGGCGGCAGGCCTCGAACATGGCCTCCAGCCCGTGCTGGGCCGCCTCCACCGCGGCGTCGGTGCTGCGCCGTCCCGGAGGGCGCTGGGCCAACAGACGGCTTCGCACCGCCCAGCCCACCGGATCCTCCACCGGCACCCACCCGGCCACCCGGTCGGAGAACCACTCGCCGCACCGGTCCACCCAGCGAGCCCACCACAGCGTCCGCCCCTGCCGGGTGCTCCAGCCACCCTCATCGTCGGCAAACCACCCCGGCAGGGTGGTGTTCTGGAGCACTAGCCACGTGTCAAGACCGACGTCGCGGGCCACGGCCAGCACGTCGAGATACCGGTCAACAACGTCGTGGTCCAACCTGCCGGGCTCGGGCTCGATGCGAGCCCACTCCACCGGAAGCCGGCAATGGGTGAATCCCCACTCGGCCAGCATTCGAAGGTCGGCCCGGAAGTCGATGCCGAAGCCGCACCCCTCGCCCGACCGGGGTGCCCGCCCTTCCCGCTCCCACACCGACCAGTCCGCCGCGGGGGCAACCCCCTCCAGCGCCACCGAGTCGGCAGTCCACCCCCAGGCGAGATCAGGACCGGTATGGCCATCCATCTAGTTCAGAGTAGGTTGGCGGGATGCTTCGGAGATGGCGGAGGGCCCGGCGTCGGTCAGCGCACCGGGTGGCCTACTCCCGCTGGGACGGCACCCAAACCGGGTTCGACTTCTCCACTTCCGACTTGTTCGCCCAGATGAACGACGATCTCCTCTACCACGGCGACGTCAACGCCGCCCTTCGGCGGCTCCTCCAGCAGGGCTTCGAAGTCGACGGCCAGCAGGTGCAGGGCCTGCGGGAGATGATGGAGCAACTCCGTCAACGCCGCCAGGAGCGGCTGGAGCAGCACGACCTTGGCGGGGTCTACGACGACATCGCCCAGGAGCTGCGCGATGTGATCGACATGGAGCGCGATGCCCTCGACGATCTGGCCGCCTCGGCGGCCGAATCGGGCGACGAGCGTCGGGCGGCCATCACCAACGAGACCGTGGACCAACGCCGGTTCCAGCTCGACATGCTGCCCCCCGATCTGGCCGGCCAAATCAAGGAGCTGGAGAACTACCAGTTCACCTCGTCGGAGGCCCAGCAGCGGTTTGACGAGCTGGTGGAGCAGCTCCGCCAACAACTGATGCAGAACTACGTCAATCAGATGACCGACGGCATGAACAACCTCTCCCCCGAAGACTTGGCCCGGGCCAAGGACATGATGGCCGAGCTGAACAGCCTTTTGGAGAAGCGCCAGACGGCCGACGAGCAGCTATCCCCCGACATCGATGATCCGGCCGAGCGCAACCGGATGCTGGACGAGCGCCTTCAGTCCGACTTCGACAGCTTCATGGAGCGATTCGGCGATTTCTTCCCCGAGAACCCCCGAACGCTGAGCGAGTTGTTGGAGGTGATGGCCCGGCGCATGGCGGCCATGTCGGCCATGATGGCGTCGATGACGCCCGAGCAGCGGGCGCAGCTCCAGGGCTTGGCCGAACAGCTCTTGCAGGACATGGACCTTCGCTGGCAGGTGGACCAGCTTTCCCAGAACCTCCAAGCCATGTTTCCCGACGCCGGTTGGGACCGCTCGTACGACTTCAGCGGGGCCGATCCGCTCGACTTCGCCTCAGCGGCCCAGATGATGCAGGAGCTGGGCGACTTGGACCAGCTCGACAACCTGTTGCGATCAGCCAACAACCCTGGCGCGCTGGCCGAAGTGGACATCGACCGAGCCCGGGAGCTGATGGGCGATGAGGCGGCTCAGAGCCTGGAGCAGATGGCCGATCTGGCCAAGCTCCTGGAAGAGGCCGGATTGATCGAGAATCGAGAGGGTCGTCTGGAGCTCACCCCCCGGGCGATCCGACGAATCGGCCAGAACGCCCTGTCGGACCTGTTCAAGAAGCTCCAACAAGACCGGGTGGGCCAGCACGCCATGGAGATGTTCGGCGGCGGCCACGAGCGGGAGTACCACACCAAGCCCTATGAGTTCGGCGACCCCTTCAACCTCGACATCGAGCGAACCATCCGCAATGCCATCCAGCGCACCGGGGGCGGCACACCGGTGGACCTGTCGCCGGAGGACTTCGAGGTGGAGCGCACCGAGAACATTGTCCGGTCGTCCACCGTCTTGATGCTCGACCTGTCGCTCTCCATGCCCATGAGGGACAACTTCTTGCCGGCCAAGAAGGTGGCCATGGCCCTTCACTCCCTCATCAGCTCGCAGTACCCCCGGGATTTCCTGGGCATCGTGGGATTCAGCGAGATCGCCCGAGAGGTGAAACCCGAGCAGCTGCCCGAGGTGTCGTGGGACTTCGTGTACGGCACCAACATGCAGCACGGTTTCATGCTGGCCCGCCAGATGCTGGCCCGACACAGCGGCACCAAGCAGATCATCATGGTGACCGACGGGGAGCCCACCGCCCATGTGGACGAGCAGGGGAGGCCCTTCTTCTCCTATCCGCCGGCTCGGGAAACGGTGGACAAGACCCTGGAACAAGTAATGCGGGCCACTCGGGAGGGCATCCGCATCAACACCTTCATGCTGGACGCCACCTCCTATCTCACCAACTTCATCGAGCAGATCTCCAAGATGAACGGCGGTCGGGCCTTCTTCACCACACCGGAAACCCTGGGCGACTACGTGTTGGTGGACTTCGTGGAGCACAAGCGCAAAATGCTGGGCGGTCGCCGCTAGGGCGAGCACTCCCGCCCCAGCAAGTTTTTCCTGCTCAGAAAATTTCTTCTTGCGTTTGGCACATTTCCGTGTCAAGGTTACGTTGTTGAAATTACAAGCACGTTGTTTCCTATTCATGTCTAAATAGCCCTGAATTCGGAAGCGACGGGCAGGGGGCGACACTTTCCATTTCCAGGAGGGCGCAATGAGACTGGTAGAGACGACACCGAAGCCACCGCAGACCGGCGACGAAGGTCGGGCTTGGCAAGCACTGGCCAATTGTTTGGGGGTTGACCCCGATTTGTTCTTCCCCGAGCGGGGGGCTTCTACCCGAGAGGCCAAGGAGGTCTGCCGGGCCTGCGTGGTGCGCGAAGAGTGCCTGGAATACGCCATTGTGAATGGTGAGAAATTCGGGATCTGGGGTGGCATGAGCGAGCGGGAGCGGCGCCGGGTACGCCGGGCCCGAGGACTCACGCGGGTGCGGGAGCCGCTGAAAGCGGTAGCTGACACGTCCGGCGCTTGAGCTGTCCCTGTTGACGCAGTCGGCGCGGTTTCGGGGTAGCCTTGGCCCATGAATCTTGGGGCAACGGAGCTGATCATCGTCTTGGTCATCCTGCTGGTGCTGTTCGGCGGGGCCAAGCTCCCCAAGCTGGCCCGCTCGCTGGGTCGGGCCCAGAAAGAGTTCAAAGAAGGCGTGACCGAGGGTTCGAAGGCTGAGGACAGCGCCGACGAGAAGCCCACCGACGCCTAGCTCCACTCCACAGCTTCATCTAATATCGCGCCTCCATGACCGCAGCCTCGACCTCCGAAGAGCTCGTCATGTCGTTGGGCACGCTATGCGTCAATCCCTTCGAGCTGAATTTCGACCAGTTGGAGTCGTCGCTGGCTGCGACCGCCGAGGCGGGCTACACCGGCATCAGTGTTTGGCCGTTCGTGTTGGGGACGGCTGGGGTCGATACCGCCTGGCTGGTCGACCGGCTCCAGGAGCTCGGATTGGCCCATCCGGTGGCTGAAGCCGCTTTCGGCTGGCTGAATTCCGACCGCGACGCGGCCGCAGGAGAGGTGGCCTATCTGAGCCAGTACGCCAATGCGGTGGGCAGCCGGGAGCTGGTGGCGGTCACCATGGAGGCCACACTGCCGCCCATGGACGATGTTGTGGATCGCTTCCGAACCTTGTGCCAGGGCGCGGCGGAGGCCGGCTTGCAGGTGAGCGTGGAGTTCCTCCCCTGGACCGGCATTCCTGATTTGGCCACCGCGTGGGAGATCATCGAGCGGGCCGACTGCGACAACAGCGGCATCATGGTGGACACGTGGCACTGGTTCCGCCAGCCCGGCGGTCCCAACCCCGATCTGCTGCGCCAGATTCCCGCCGAGAAGCTGCGGGTGGTTCAGCTGTGCGATGCCGCCGTCGAGCTCCCCGGCGACATGGACATCGCCACCGAGACCATGACCGCCCGACTCCTACCCGGCGAGGGTGCGGTGGACTTCGCCGAAGTCCTGGGCATCATCACCGATTCGGGTGCCACGCCGATCTGGTTTCCCGAGGTGTTCAGCACTCCTCTGGCCGCGGCCGGCCCCCAGACCATGGCCCCCCAAGTGCTTGCTGCCTCTCGCTCCGTGATGGTGTAGCGGACGCCAGTCCCTCAATCGAGAATCACCCTCAGGCCGCGGCTTGGCGCAACATCCGGCGGCGCTGGCGCTCGGAGCTCCCGCCCCACACCCCGTGCTTGATGCGATTGCACAGGGCGTAGGCCAGACAAGCCTCCTTCACCAGGCATTCCTGGCAGATTTTCTTGGCCTTCTCCACTCCTAGCCCGTCGCTGGGGAAGAAGATATCGGGCGACTCTTCGACGCACCTGCCGTAAGCCATCCAGCTCTCGTTCATGGGACCTCCATTGATTACATGCCCCCGCATGTAAGACGCCCCACCTCAGCCAAAAGTTCCCTCGCAAAAGGGAATTCATGAGCTATCGGCTGTCCGGACGCCCATCATAGCGGGAAGCATGGAGGAGGGGTGTCGCGGGGAGGTTCGACCGTTGAAGTGCGCATTCGGGAAATCGCCTGATTGCGGTTAGAATGGCTCGGCCCCGATTCCACAGGAGCAACGCGATGACTGACACCATGGATGCCCTGCCCGAGCCGCCGGTTGGGCACGTCAAGGTGGTTTACATGGGCCCAGTGGCACCCCATTGGGACTTCATGTCCGACTTTGGCGACTCGGGGCTCATCGAGCAGTTCAGGACCCGGGCCGAGGCCCGCCTCCTGCTGCTTCCCCCCCATGATCCGCAGTTCCGCCGGAATCGGGAGCGAATCAACCGGGACGCCGAGCGCGAGAACATGCTGATCGACTGGGACTTGGGCTACGACGAAGAGGACGAGCAGAACGAGACCGACGGCAGGGGAGAGGGGTAGACCCGAAGGCAGCGCAGCATGGAATTGGAATCCATCGATATTGAGGCTGAGTCTGGACGGTTCATAAACCGCGAGCTCTCTTGGCTGGAATTCAACAGCCGGGTACTGGCCCAAGCCGAGGATCCGTCGCTGCCCCTGCTGGAACGGGTCAAGTTCTGCGCCATCTGGTGCTCCAATCTGGACGAGTTCTTCCAGGTTCGGGTGGCGGGTCTCAAAGACCAGATGGCCGGCCAATTCACCGGCACCACTCCCGACGGCCGCACCGCCGCCCAGCAGCTCCACGAGATCCGCATCGAAGTAGATCGCCAGATGGACCGGGCGGCCCGCTGCCTGAGCGGCCTGACCGTGGAGATGGCCGACGCCGGCATCGAGATTCTGAACTGGGACGACTTGGACGACGAAGACCGCAAGTTCCTCTCCGGCGAGTTCGACGACCGTATCTACCCCGTGCTCACTCCCCTGGCGGTGGATCTCGGCCACCCGTTCCCCTACATATCCAATCTGTCGCTGAGCTTGGGCGTGCTGATGATCGATCCGGCCGACGGCCACCAGCGGTTTGCCCGCCTGAAGGTTCCAGCCACGTTCGGCCGCTTCCTCCAACTCCCCGACGAGCATCGCTTCGTTCCCATCGAACAGGTGGTGGCTGCTCACCTCCCCACCCTGTTCCCCGGGATGGAGATCACCGAGACGGTGGCCTTCCGCGTGACCCGCAACGCCGACTTGGCGGTGGACGAGGGCGAGGCCCAAGACCTGCTGGCCGCGGTGGAGGTGGAACTGCGCCGCCGCCGATTCCGCAGCGTGGTCCGCCTAGAGGTGGAGCACCTGGTGTCGTCGGAGATCCGCAATCTGCTCATCGAGGAGCTCGACATCGAGCGCGACGACGTGTACGAGGTGGACACCCTGCTGGAGCTGTCCAGCCTGTGGGACCTGTTCGCGGTGGACCGCCCCGATCTAAAGAACCCGTCATGGAAACCGGTCAATCCCCTGCCCTCCAAAGCGCCGGGAGACCAGCCGATCGACCTGTTCGCCCGCATCCGCGAGGGCGACATCCTGGTCCATCACCCGTACGACTCCTTCACCGCCACCGTGCAGGAGTTCATCTGGCAGGCGGCCAACGACCCCAAGGTGCTGGCCATCAAGCTCACGTTGTACCGAACCTCGGGTGACAGCCCGATCGTGCGGTCGCTCATTCGGGCGGCAGAAAGCGGCAAGCAGGTGGCGGTGGTGGTGGAACTCAAGGCCCGCTTCGACGAGGAGGCCAACATCGAGTGGGCCCGCCGGCTGGAGCAGGCCGGCGTCCACGTGGCCTATGGGCTGGTGGGCCTCAAGGTCCACGCCAAGACCTGCCTGGTGGTACGGGAAGAGGCCGACGGTGTGCGCCGCTACTGCCACATCGGCACCGGCAACTACAACTCCATCACCGCCCGGGTGTACACCGATCTGGGGCTGTTCACCGCCGACCCCGAAGTCGGGGTCGACCTGACCCAGTTGTTCAACTCCTTGACCGGCTACGGCCGCGATATCCAATTCCGCCGCCTGGTGCCCGCGCCCCAAGCGCTGCGGCCCACGGTGACGGAGCTGATCCGCAACGAAGCGGCCCGCGGCCCCGAAGGCCGGATCATCATGAAGATGAACAGCCTGGCCGATGCCGAGCTGGTGGAAGCCCTCTATGAGGCCTCCCAGGCCGGAGTGGAGATCGATCTGATCGTGCGGGCCATTTGCTGTCTTCGCCCCGGAGTGCCCGGCATGTCCGACACCATCCGAGTCCGCTCCCTAATCGGTCGCTACCTGGAGCACAGTCGCATCTACTACTTCGGCAACGGCGAGGACGTCGGCGCTCCGGCCTACTACATCGGCTCCGCCGATCTCATGCCCCGTAACCTCATCCGCCGAATCGAAGCTCTGGTGGCGGTGGTCAATCCGGAGCTGCGCCACCGCCTCGACCAAGTGCTGGAATACAACCTCAAAGATGACACGCTGGCCTGGGATCTCTTGGCTGACGGGAGCTGGCAGCGGACCCAATCCCAGGCCGGTTTTGAAGCCCATACCGCCTTTGAGCGACTGGCCGTAGCCGCAATTTCCTAGCTGATCGACCGCGGCCGATCAGCTGGATATCCGCATTTTGGGTGCGTTCAAGCCCTACCGTTAAATTCCGTGCCTTTCGGAACAGTAGCGGTCATACTCGGCGGCGGCGGGCTTGTTACCCGTCACAGCGACGGCGAGTTGGAAGTTCTGATGGTCCACCGGCCCAAGCACGATGACTGGTCGCTGCCCGCAGGCAAACTCGACCCGGGCGAGACGTTGGCGGAGTGCGCTCTGCGCGAGGTCCACGAGGAGTCGGGCTTCGTCTGCGAGTTGGGCCGAGAGCTCGACATGGTGGAATACGCCGATCGAAGGGGCCGGACCCGTCAAGTCCACTACTGGGAGATGGACGCCATCTCCGGCAGCTTCACCCCCACTCTCGAGGTAGACGCCATCGCCTGGGTGCCCCTGGTGGAGTCTTTGAACTACTTCACCAATGAGCGAGACCTCAAGATTGTGAGCGCATTCTTGGCCCTGATGGGTGACAGCGTGCTGGCCTGATCGCCAGCCTGATTCTCGCCTCGCCAAAGCTTTCGTCCCTGTTCACCTTCCGTTCAGACAGTCGCGGTAGGCCAGAAACCCGTCTCTCCTAGCTTTACGTCTGATCCAGAGCGCCGATCGGTGTGTTCGGCGGGTAGCTAAGGAGGAAGTGTGAGGCAAGCGAGACTGTTTGTGCTGATTATTGGACTGTTGACGACGTTTGCACTGGTTGTCGCGGCTTGTGGCGGTGGCAACGGCGACGATGGTGGTGAACCAGCGAGCCAGCCTGGCGATGGGGGCAATGCGGATGGCGGAAGCCAAGAAAGCGGCAGTTCCATTTCCGGCCGGGTGACGATCTCGGGTTCGTCCACGGTGGAGCCGATTTCAGTGCGGGTGGCCGAGCTCTTCGAGGACGTGCAGCCCGATGTGCGGGTGACGGTGGACGGCCCGGGCACCGGCGACGGGTTCAAACTGTTCTGTGAGGGCGAGACCGACATCTCCGACGCGTCCCGTCCGATCAAGGAATCCGAGGCCGCTGACTGCGCCGAGGCTGGAATCGAATATGTCGAGTTGCGGGTGGGCATCGACGGCATCGCGGTGATGACCGGTGAGAACAATCCCGTTGATTGCGTGAGCTTCAACGACATCTACGGCATGGTCGGCCCCGAGTCCACCGGCTTCGGCTCTTGGTCTGACGCCGGTTCGCTGAGCGGGCTGGAAACGTCCAACCTGCCAGATGCCTCCTTGGACATCTACGGTCCGGGCGAGGAGTCGGGCACGTTCGACAGCTTCGTCGAGATCGTGCTGGAGCACATCGCCGACGAGCGGGGCCAAGACGCAACCACCCGTCCCGACTACAACGCCAACGCCGATGACAACGTGATCATCCAGGGCATCCAGTCGAGCGACACCAGCTTCGGCTGGGTCGGGTTCGCCTTCGCCGCCCACGCCTCGGGTGTGAAGCTGCTCCAGGTTGATGGCGGCGATGGCTGCAAGAGCGCCAACGCCGACACTATTGCCTCGGGCGAATACCCGGTGTCGCGGGCGCTGTACATCTATGTGAACAAGGCCAATGCCGTGGCCAGCCCGGCGTTGACCGCCTACGTGGACTTCTATTTGAGCGACGAAGGTTTGGGCACCGCGGTCAGCCAAGTGGGCTACGTGAACCTCACCGACGATGCCAAGAGCGCCACTCGGGCCAATTGGTCTGGACGCTAAGCCGGAGAAGCCAAGTGGCGATGCCGGTGACCAGTAGCGTGTGGTCGTGAGCGACACCCGGGTCGATCTTGCCGAGGGGTTCTCCGTTGAATCCTTGACGGCGAACCCCCGACAGGCCCGCAAGGAGCGGCTCATCCGAGACTCCCTCGGAGTCACCGCGCTGGTGTCGGTGCTGATCTCCGGCCTGATCATCTGGTCGCTGTTCTCCGAAGCCTGGACTTTCATGGTCGAGGTGGACTGGGGCGCGGTGTGGGACATCGGCTGGTTCCCCCGTCGGGGCATCTACGACATCAAGACGCTGATCGTGGCCAGCTTGATCGTGACCGGCATCGCCATGATTGTGGCCGGCCCGTTGGGCTTGGGCGCTGCCATCTATTTGTCGGAATATGCCCGACCGGGGGTCCGCCGAACGCTGAAGCCGATCTTGGAGATCCTGGCCGGCATTCCCAGTGTGGTGCTCGGTTTTTTCGCCCTGGAGTGGATCGCCCCCAACGTGGTCAAGACCCTTTTTGGCGGACCGGCGGCCGGGTCGCTGCTGGCCGCCGGTATCGGCGTGGGGGTGCTGGTGGTCCCACTGGTGGCTTCGATCTCCGAGGACGCCATGAAGGCGGTGCCCATGTCGTTGCGGGAAGCCTCCTCGGGGTTGGGGGCCCGCAAGATCACCACCACGGTCCGGGTGGTGCTGCCCGCCGCCGTCTCCGGATTGATGGCGGCGTTCATTGTGGCCGTCTCCCGGGCTTTGGGCGAGACCATGGTGGTGTTCATGGCCGGCGGCGCGGCCCAAACAGCCGTCTACACCCATGACCCGCTGGACGGCAGCCTCACCATGACGGCGGGGATGACCTCCTTGGCCCGGGGAACCGACAGCGTGGTGGGCGAGGGTCTCACCTTCCAGAGCCTGTTCTTCGTGGGGCTGGTGCTGTTTGTGGTGACCTTCGCCTTGAACCTGGTGGCCGACCGCTTCGTCCATCGGGTGAGAGAGCAGTACTGATGGCCAAGGCGAGGCTGATCGGCGACCGCACCAGCAGGGTGATGGTGCAGGCCATGGAGCGCCGGGCCGCTGACGTGCGGGGGCGAGTGTTCCAGTTCAGCTTGCTTACGACCCTGCTGATATCGCTGTTCATCCTGGGCGTGCTGATCGCGGACGTGATGATCGACGCCTGGGGGTTGCTCACCGGACGACCGGGCGGCTTCTTGTCTGGCACCATGCGCTCCCTTTCCGACGATCCCAAGCTGGGCGTTCAGCAAGCGCTGGTGGGCACTTTCTGGATCGCGGTCTTCGTAGCCGTGCTGGCCTTTCCCATCGGTATCGGCGCGGCTATCTGGTTGGAGGAATACGCGCCCAGGAACCGGTTCACCCGGTTCATCGAATTGAACATCCGCAACCTGGCCGGGGTTCCGTCGATTGTGTACGGCCTGCTCGGCCTGTTCTTGTTCGTGCAGAGCCTGGGCGATCTCACCGGCGGCAAGTCGATCGCCGCCGCGGGCATCACGCTGGCCATCTTGGTGCTGCCCATCGTGATCATCACCGCCCAAGAGGCGATTCGAGCTGTGCCCCAAGGGCTGAAAGAGGGGGCCTACGGCGTGGGGGCCACCAAGTGGACCATGATTCGCAGCCAGGTGCTGCCCTACGCCGCTCCCGGCATCTTCACCGGGACGCTGCTGTCGATGTCCCGGGGCATCGGCGAGGCCGCTCCGCTGCTCCTGGTGGGGGCGGTCTCCGGCCGGCTGGGGGGCAATCCGGGTTTCTTCGACCTCAGCGCCATCAACGCTGAGTCCTTTATGGCCATGCCAGTGATCATCGTGGAATGGGTGCAGAACTCCGGTCGCGATCCGGGCTTTGCCGAAGCCGCGGCCGCTGCCATCGTGGTTCTTCTGGTGTTCGTTATCCTGATGAATGCGGCGGCCATCTTGTTGCGCAACCACTTCGAGAAAAAGAGAGGGTGATTCGTGGTAACAGTCTCTGGAAGTATGGCCCCTGAAATGGTCGAGCCCGAAGCCACTCCTCATCTCCATTTGGACATTGATCGCACCGGGCAGGCGGTTGCCCCTGACGCCACCGGCGACCCGGTTTTCGAGGTGGAAGACCTGAACGTGTACTACGGAGATTTCCGGGCTGTCCAAGGGGCCACTTTCACGGTGTACGAGCACGAGATCACCGCCATGATCGGTCCCTCGGGCTGTGGCAAGACCACGGTGCTGCGCTGCTTCAACCGGATGAACGACCTCATTCCCACTGCCCGTGTCGAGGGCCGGTTGAATTTCCGAAACGTGCCCCTCTACGACCCCCGAGTCGACCCGGTGGAGGTCCGCCGCCGCATCGGCATGGTGTTCCAGAAGCCAAATCCGTTCCCCAAGTCGATATACGACAACGTCGCCTTCGGCCCCCGGGTGACCGGGATGGCCAAGAAGAAAGGCGACCTGGACGACATCGTGGAGCGGTCGCTGCACCGGGCCGCCCTGTGGGACGAAGTCCACGATCGGATGAAAGACTCCGCGCTGGGACTCTCCGGCGGGCAGCAGCAGCGTCTGTGCATCGCCCGGGCCATCGCCGTGGATCCCGATGTGCTGCTTATGGACGAACCGTGCTCAGCTCTCGATCCCATTGCCACCACCCGCATCGAAGATCTGATGCAGGAGATCAAGGACGACTACACCATCGTGATCGTCACCCACAACATGCAGCAGGCGGCCCGCATCAGCGACCGCACCGCGTTCTTCACCGCCCAGCTCGACTCCACCACCGACCAGCGGAGCGGTCTGCTGGTGGAATACGACCGGACCGAGACCATCTTCTCGAACCCCTCCGACGAGCGCACCGAGAACTACGTGACCGGCCGATTCGGCTGATCCGAGGGGCAGCGATGGAGGAGCTTCGCAAGTCGTTCCATGAGGAGTTGGACGAAATCCAGGCCGGCATCGTCCGCATGGCCGCGTTGGTGTCGGAGTCCATTCCCCGGGCCACCGAGGCTCTGCTGGAATCCGATCTGAAGCTGGCCCAGGAACTCATTACCGCCGACGATCAGCTCGACTACCTGTCGGTACACCTTGAGGAGCGGTGCCATCAGGTGCTGGCCCTCCAGTCTCCCATGGCCGGTGACCTGCGGGCTCTCAGCACCGCCCTCCGGCTGAACGCCGAATTGGAGCGGTCGGGGGACTTGGCCGTCAACATCGCCAAGGCCACGAGGCGCATCTACGGCACCCGCTACGACGCCACCCTTCGGGGGCTGCTGGTGCGAATGAGCGATGAGGCGTGCCGGCTGGTGCGTCTGGCCATCGATTCGTATGTGGAAGGCAATGCCGGATTGGCCTCGGCCCTTGACGACATCGACGACCAGCTCGACAACCTCAACCGCGAATGCGTGCAGGCAGTGTTCCAAGCCCACAACGACGGTTCTATCGACCTCCAGGCCGCGGTGCAGCTCTGCTTGATCAGCCGGTACTACGAGCGCATTGGCGATCATGCGGTGAACATCGGCGAACGAGTGGTGTATATGGTCACGGGATGGCTCCCCGAGTACACCGGGTCGGCCCGAGTGCAGGTCCGAGAGCAAAACAACCGCGACGAGACCGACGAGACCGACGAGACCGACGAGGAGTGAGGTTGATGAGCCTGGTCGCCGCTAGTGGGGTGACCGGGTGATCGTGACGCTGGTTGTTGTGGTGGCCGTGGCGGGCCTCATTTTGGTGGGCGCGGTGGCGTGGCGTGAGCACCGGCACTTTGTGGTTGCCGAGAGCAATCGCCGCCGCGACGATGAACTGCGCCGCCGTCAAGAAGGCAAGGTGGTGGAAGATGAGACCCGCCTCCGGCTGTCGCTGGACGCCATTTCCCAAGGGGTGGTGATTGCCGATCCGGCTGGCACGGTGCTGTATCGCAATCCATTCGCCTTGCCCTACACCGAGGCCCGCCATGGCGAGGCCTTGGTGGAGGCCGCGGTGTCCGAGCTGTTGGCCGAGGCGGTTCAGGGGAAGGCAGTGGAGCGGGAAGTCGAGTTGTTCGGCCCCCCTCGCCAAACCCTGTTTGTCAGCGCCCTGCCCCTGCGACTCGACGGGCGAGACTATGGCTCGGTTGCCCTCATCGACGACATCACCGAGCCTCAGCGGCTGGATGCCATGCGACGGGACTTTGTGGCCAACATCAGCCACGAGCTTCGAACCCCGATGGGCGCGCTCAGCCTGTTGGCCGAGACCCTGGTTGGGGAAACCGAACCTGAGGTGGCCTCCCGATTGGCGGCGAGGGTCCAGGCCGAGGCCATCCGGCTGTCCGACATCATGGACGACCTGCTGGAGCTCAGCCGGATTGAGAGCAATGAGGCATCAGAGCGGGCCCCGGTGTCGGTACAGCACGTGATCAGCGACGCTCTTTCCCGGGTATCGCCCATCGCCGAGGAGAAGCAAGTACCCATCGAAACCGCTCTTCCCGCCCTCGACCTAGTTGTGAATGCTGATCGTCGACAGCTCACGTCAGCGGTGTACAACCTGCTGGAAAACGCGGTCAAGCATTCCGAAGCCGACCGACTGGTCAGAGTCACGACCCGGCTGGAAGGCGATTGCGTGGAGGTGGAGGTAAGCGACCAGGGCCATGGGATCCCCCTGCGCCACCAAGAGCGCATCTTCGAGCGCTTCTACCAAGTGGACCGGTCACGGGAGAGCACCGAAGGCGGGGTGGGCCTGGGGTTGGCCATCGTGCGCCATGTGGCCAACAACCACGGGGGAGAGGTCCGGGTGGAGTCAGCCGAAGGGGAAGGCTCCTCGTTCACATTGGCCCTCCTGGTCGGAGCGCAGGCATGAGCGGGTCGGCCCGGGTACTCATCGTCGAAGACGAGGAGTCCTTCGTCGAGGCGCTGACCGTGGGGCTGACCCGTGAGGGTTTCACCGTGAACGTGGCCCGCGACGGCAAGGAGGCTCTCGACTTCTTCAACGCCTATTCCCCCGACATTGTGCTGCTCGACGTGATGTTGCCCCTGGTTTCCGGGGTGGATGTCTGCCGCCAGATCCGGGCCCGTTCTCAAGTGCCCATCATCATGGTCACCGCCAAGGGCGAGGAGATCGATGCGGTGGTTGGCCTGGAGGTGGGGGCCGACGACTATGTGACCAAGCCCTATCGCCTGCGCGAGCTGATCTCCCGCATGCGCTCGTTGCTGCGGCGATCCCGATGGACGGCGGAGAGCGAGGCATTCCGGGGAGATGTCGTCGAGGTGGGCGATGTGGCCGTCGACCCCGAGCGCCATGAGGTGTTCGTGCGCGGCGAGCAAATCGAGTTGCCGCTGAAGGAGTTCGACCTCTTGGAACTGCTGATGACCAACGCGGGCCGGGTGTTGACCCGCGACGCGCTGATCGACCAAGTGTGGGGCAGTGACTATGTGGGCGACACCAAGACGCTCGACGTCCACGTCAAGCGGCTTCGGTCCAAGATCGAAGACGATCCTTCCAAGCCCCGCCGCATCGTGACCATCCGCGGCCTGGGCTACAAGTACGCCACTGGCGTTCCTGCGGAACCCGCGCCGCCTTGATCTTGGCCATAATCTTCAAGACGTGATCAACGTCCCGTTCTTGCGGCTGGTCAGGGTTCATGCCCTTGGCGCTGTGGGCGATGCCATGATCACCGTGGCGCTGGCGGGTTCTCTCTTCTTCTCCATCGATCCCAGCGCAGCTCGATTCCGGGTCACCCTCTATCTGCTGCTGACCATGGCCCCGTTCGCGGTGGTGGGCCCGTTGATCGGCCCGGCTCTGGACCGATTTCGGGGCGGACGGCGCCCCATGATCCTCGCCATCAATGGGGGGAGGGCATTCTTCGCCTTCCTGATGATCTCCAACATGGATTCTCTGCTGCTTTTCCCCCTCGCCTTCGCCATGCTGATTCTCCAGAAGAGCTACGGCGTGGCCAAGGCCTCCATGGTGCCGCTCATCTTGCCCAAGGAGGAGCAGTTTGTGGGGGGCAATGCCCGGTTGGCGTTGGTGGGGAGCGTCTGCGGTTTCATCGGCGCCGGTCCGGCGCTGCTGGCCAACCTGCTGGGGGGCGCTTCGTGGACAGTAGGCCTGGCAATGGTGGTCTACATCCTGGCGGCGCTCTCTGCTCTGTCACTGCCCCAAGGCCGCATTGCCCCTGAGCAGATTGACGACGAGGAGGCGGGCAAACTCCGCGGCATAGGTATCCGCAAAGCGGCGTCAGCCACCGGCACACTGCGGGGCATCGTCGGGTTTATGACCTTTTTGGCCGCCTTTGCTTTGCGGGGTGGCGCCGACGACGTGAACCTCTCCGGGGTGGGCAAGGCATTCGGTGCCGGCATCCGCCACGCCCTGCAAGGCGATGTGGCCTCTGACGCCAGCCCGGCGTGGAAGCTGGGACTGGTGGCCGCCGCCCTGGTCTGCGGGTTCCTGGTCGGCTCGCTTCTGGCCCCCAAACTGCGGGACCGGTTTCGAGAGGAGGTCATCATCGCCTCGGCGTTGGTCGCCCTGTTCTTTCTCGGCCTGTTGGCGGCGTGGGGAGGGGGCTATGGCTCGACGCTGCTTCTGGCCCTGGGTGTGGGGATCACGGCCAGCGCGGGCAAGCTCTCCTTTGACTCCATCGTGCAGCGCGACGCCGAGGGGGCCAATCACGGGCGGGCGTTTGCCGTCTTTGAGACCCGCTTCCAGATCTTCTGGGTGGTGGGCGCGCTCATCCCCGTGGTCATCCCCATGCCGGCCCGAGTGGGCTTCATCCTTATCGCCGTAGCTGCCGCTGTGGCGGCGGTGCTCTTGTGGCTGCGGCGGATGCCTACTCAGGGAGGTCGATTCGGGCCAGCCACAGACCGGGGGCATCAACCTCAGCAGGCGTAGGCAGCTCCCGGGCCGAATGCCAAACCCGGGCCAGGCCGTCGGCGCCCGCCCGTTCCACCACCCCGCTGGCGAAGGCCGATCCCCGGTCGTACTGGTCTTGGGTGAGCTCGAGGCCGAACATCCGCTCGATGAAGCGGTCAGACGCATCGGCCGTCACCCGGCGCCGCCTCAAGGCTTCGCTGAGGCGCTGGTAGGAGCCGATGAGCCCGCGTCCGATGCTGTCCATGGTCCAGTCGACATATCCGGCGATCACCGTCACCAATGCCGTGATCTGGGGCAGCAGAACCCGCTGGGCCGGCGATTGGATCGCCCCCAGGATGATCTCGGGATCGCCCAGTGCCGACTGAAGGTCGCCCAGTGAATCGGGATTGGCCAGGTCCAGTTCGCCTAGTCGGCTCTCCAGAGCACCGGGGTCGGCTTCGAATCCCCGGACATAATCGGCCAGCAGCTCTTCGATCCGCTGGCTCACATGGGGGATCGTCAGCACCGAATGGTGGGTCAGCTCGCTCAAGCACACCCAAAGCCGCAGGTCAGAGCGGTCTAAGCTCCACTCATCGGCCAACGCGTCGATGTTGGCCGGCACCACCATCAGCTCCGAGCCATCCCGGGGAATGGGCAGGTCGTACTGGCCCAGGCTGCGGCGGGCGAGGTTGCCCACCATGCTTCCAGCGGTCATGCTCAGCATGACCGGGCCGATCATCTTCATGATCTGGCCGAACATGGCCTGGGCGGGGTCGAAGGAAGCCTCCTCCGCTTCAACCCGGCCCGACACGTTTCCGATGGGCTCCAGCAGATCCTGGTAGGCATCCAGGGTGGCGGTGGCCCACTGCGTTCGGGTTACCGGCACGATGGTGGCGGCTTGGCCGTCGCGGGTTGTCGACAGACCAGTGGCATTGGCCACCTGGAGCTCGGCCACCCGGCCCAGCTCTTCCAAGGTGATGCGGTCGGCGGGATCGACATTGGGCTCCGACTGGCCCTCGGTGGCCACTGCCACCGCGAACTGGCGCGCCGTCTCCCAGGTATTCGCTGCCTGCTGCGAGAAGAGCTTGCCCAGATCCCCGAAAATGGGCATTCCCTTGAAGGGGTTGAACTCCTCGGGAGAGTCGGGCTCGCTCACACCGTGAGGTTACCGGCAATACTCCGATAACGGTTGTGGGGGTGAATTGACGAGAGTGTCAGGGTTTACACTCAGTCTGTGATTCCGCCGGAGACCTCTGAGCTGTGGATAGGGCTTAGCGAGGCGCCGCTGCCGTTAGACCGGGTGCTTGCTTGGGTGGGTCGTCCGGATTGCGGCGGCACTGTGCTGTTCAGCGGCACAGCCCGCGACCACTCGGAGGGTCGTCCGGGAGTGAGTGTGCTTGAATACGAGGCCTACGAGGAGCAGGTGACACCCCGTTTGGAGGCCTTGGCCCAGGAGGCTCGGATCAGATGGCCCGACATCGGACGGGTGGCATTGCTGCATCGAGTGGGTCGGGTGGAGATCGGGGAGTCGGCGGTGGTGGCGGCTGTTTCTGCGCCCCATCGTGAAGAGGCCTTTGCCGCCGCCCGGTTCTGCATTGATGGTTTGAAGGCCACCGTCCCCATTTGGAAGAAAGAAGCCTGGGAGGGTGGCGAGAGCTGGGGTTTGGAAGCCCAGCACATCGCCGAGGCCGGAACGGTCTCTGCTTCAGGCGAGTTCGCCGGCTGATCCATGGCCCGAGACCTGGCGATCGATCTGGGCACGGCCAACACGCTGGTCTATGCGCGCGGCCAGGGGATCATTCTGAACGAGCCCTCGGTGATCGCGTTGAACCGCAAGACCAACGAGGTGCTGGCCATGGGCCGAGAGGCGTGGCAGATGATCGGACGCACGCCAGCCCACATCGTGGCCGTTCGCCCATTGCGAAAGGGGGCCATCACCGATTTCGAGGTGACCCAGCGCATGATCCGCCTGCTGTTGATGGATGCAGGGGTCAACCGGTTCAGTCGTCCGAAGGTGGTCATCTGCGTGCCGTCGGCGATCACCGCAGTCGAGCGCCGGGCGGTGGTGGAGGCGGCCCGTCGGGCCGGGGCGGCCGAGACCCGGCTCATTGAGCAGCCCCTGGCTGCGGCCATTGGGGCTTCGCTGCCCATTCACGAGCCCATCGGCAACATGGTGGTGGACATCGGCGGGGGAACCAGCGAGACCGCGCTGATCTCGATGGGCGGGGTCATATCCCTCAAGGCCATCCGAGTCGGCTCGTTTGACATCGATGCCGCAATCCAGGCCTTTGTTCGACGCGAGTTCGGCATCGCCATCGGTGAGCGCACCGCTGAAGAGGTGAAAATCACCATCGGCTCCGCGGCCTACGTTCCCGGGGAGTGCAGCGCCGAAGTTCGAGGTCGCAATCTGATGAACGGCCTGCCCGAGACCATTGTGTTGTCGCCGTTCGAAGTGCGCACCGCCATTGCCGAACCAGTCTCTGCTTTCGTGGACTCGGTGGTGGCTTGCCTGGTGGAAGCCCCCCCGGAGCTGTCTCAAGACGTGATCACCCATGGCATCCACTTAGTGGGAGGCGGCTCGCTGCTGCGGGGTCTGGCCGATCGGCTGTCCCAGGCCGCAGAAGTGCCGGTGAGCCTGGTGGATGCTCCCTTGGAGGCGGTGGTGATGGGGGCGGGCCGCTGTCTGGAGTCCTTCGAGGATGTCCAGGCGATGTTTATGGAGTGATTTGGGTTCATGGAGTAGGGCCGAGTCAATCAGGGTTGGTGAGCAGCTCGGCCGCGTCTCTGGTCTGCCAGTCTCGGTCCTCCGCGGCCCGCCGGAGAGCAGCCTCCACCTCCGGGCCGTCGAAGGGGGCCAGCGCCAGCACCGCTCGTCGGCGCACCGCCACTCGGTCGGTGGTTGCCCCCAGAATGGCTTTTAGTCCAGCAGGGTGACCGATCGCTCCCAACGCGGCGACGGCCGCCTCCCGCACCAGGGGATTCGAGTGATCGGCGGCCAATTCTCCTAGCCGGGTCACGGTGCCGAGATCTTCAAAGCCCCGCTCCCCGCAGGCCCATGCGGCGGTCTCTGCCACATCATCGCTCGGGTCGTCCAAGAGGGGAGCGGGCGACACCTCGGTGCGACCAACGGTCAAAGCGGCAGCCCGCAGCCTCACCTTCGGCGACGGATCGCGAAACGCGTCTCGCAGCTCCTCGTCGGCCAGCGCTCCCATCCGGTCTAAAGCCCCGAGTGCCGACGCCCGCACTTGGGGGTCCTCCTCATGCTGGGCTGCCCTCGCCGTGGCCTCATCGCTGGTGTGCCCGGCGATCACCGCATCGCGCCGTGCAATCCTGCGGGTGGGCTGATTGTGTTCTGGGTGTGGGCTCACACCAGCGTTTCCAAGGCAATTGTGAGGCCGACGAAGAAGAGCCCCACCAACATGGTCAGCCCCGCCCCCAGCAAGACGATCACAAAGAAGAGGCCGACACCGGCCCGTAAACGCTGCCACCAGCGAAACCGCGCCTCTTCGCCGTAATCGGCCCGGTAGGAGGCCAAAACATCTCTCTCGGCCCTGGCCTCCCGCCAGTCTTCCCACCGATGCTGCCACCAGCTTTTCAGCGTGCCCCAAGTATCGTCGGAGAGGGAAATACGAATGCGCGACCAGTCGACCACAGAGCCACCCAGGATAGTTCCACCCACCGAAAACCGGGGGCCGTCTTGGTGGCGGCGCAACTTGGCCTGGCTGGTTCCCGTGGCCGTGCTGATTTTCTTGCTGGCGGTTACTTCGGTTGTGTTCACCTTCTGGCGCACCGATCAGGTAGCGGTTCGGCCTGGCTCGGTGGAAGATGTGCCGTCGCGGGTCACCGTTACGGGGGCTGAGGTTTATCCTCCGGAAAGCGAGATCGCCCTGGTGACCGTGAAGGTCAGCCAGCGGTTGAACATCTGGCAGCGAATCGGCGCCGAATTCGAGTCGGGGGTCGACATCGAGCCCGAACGGACGTTCACCGGCGGTGGCACCCGCGACGAGTTGCGTCGACTCAACGAGCTGCGAATGGAGACTTCCCAGCACACCGCCGTCGTGGTGGCGCTGGAGCATTTGGGCTATGAGATCCCCCGTCATGCCTCTGGAGTCATCGTGGCCGATGCGATGAGCGGGACACCCGCCGCGGAAGTGTTGGAGCGGGGCGACGTGATCGTGGGTATCGAAGGTGTGCCCGCGTCCGACTTGAATGACTTGGCCGAGGTCTTGGCCTTGCGGAGCGCGGGCCAGACGGTGGTATTGGACGTGGAGAGAGCCGACAGCGGGGAGGTGGAAGCGGTAGCGGTCGAGCTCATCGAGTCTTCCGATGAGCCGGGGCGGGCGCTGATCGGCGTGGGGGCGCGCGAGAGGGTGGATATCGGGGATCTTCCGGTGCAGGTCGAAATCGACAGCGGCAAGATCGGAGGGCCGTCAGCCGGGTTGGCCCTCACCCTCGGCATCATCGACCTGTTGACTCCCGGGGAGCTGATGGGCGGCCAGCGGGTGGCTACTACTGGAACGATCACGTTCGACGGCTCGGTGGGGGCCATCGGCGAGGTTGATCAGAAGGCCATCGCCGCGGAAAGGGCCGGAGTAGACCTGCTGCTGGTACCCGTTTTGAATCTGAGCGATGCCCTCGACCATGTCAGTGGCGACATGCAGGTGGTGGGTGTGGAGACTTTGCAGGAAGCATTGGACGCATTGGCCGGCAACTAAGATTTGGCGATGGCCGAGCGCCAACCCTCTGAAACTCCCTTTGAGCGGATGGATCCTGATCAGGTGTCCGGCCAGAGTTTTGCCATTGCTCGCAAGGGCTTCGACCAAAAGCAGGTTCAGGCCTACTTGGTATCGGTGAGCAATCAGGTCAAAGCAGGCCAGCAGCAGATTCGAGACCTTCGAGAACAGGTGGCCCAGGCTGAAGAGCAGTCGGAGCTGGATTCTGAGTTCAGCTTGCAGGGGGTCAAGCTGCTCGACAGCGGCGTGGAGGCGTCTCGTCGGCAAGCCCAGACGGAAGCCGACGAAATGGCGGCCCGGGCCCGTCGACTGGCTGAAGAGCTCCAGACGACGTTCGAGGAGCTGCGTTCGCACCAGGACTTCTCCGGAGCCGACGAGCTGGCCGAACTGCTGGAGCAGGCGTACGAACAGGCGCAGGCGGTGGCAGGCCTGCTCCAGGAGGCTCGAGATCAGGCCGAGGCCGAAGTAGAGCACGGTCGGGCCCAGGGCCGGGAGATCGTGGAGCAGGCCAAAGCCCTCCGCCTCACCGTGCTGCGGGACATGGCCCGGCGTCGCCAGGGCGCCCGGGCCCAGGTGGAGCGGCTTCGAGCCGGGCGCGACAAGCTCATCTCAATGCTGAGCGATGCCCGGAGTTCCATCGACCAGTCGATGGAAACGGCCAGGCTCTCGCTGGCCGAGGCCAAAGTGCTGGCCGATGCCGCCGCCCGCCGGATCGAGGACGAGGCTGAGCCCACCGACCTGGCCCTGTTGTCGGAGCTGGACGATGCCGAGGACGTGGGGATGATCCCCGAACCCGCGGTCGTTCCCGATATTTCCGAAGGCGATTCCCCTCCCGATGTTCCCGAAACCGATTCCGCTTCCGAGATCCACGAGGGCGTGACGCTGCTGCCTCCCTTGGAGCCCGATCCGGTGGAGGCTGCGGCCGATCATCCCGCGGTGGCCAGTGCTGACGACAGCCGCGATGTGGACGCTATCTTCGCTCGTCTTCGATCCCAGGGGGATAAGCAACGAGAAGACGGGCGGGACGCTGCCGAATCCGCGGTCGGCAAAGACTAACCTCCAATCGGTATGCGAAATCCCCGAGATGTGTTCAGGCCGCGCCCGCCATCTCGCCCGCGCTTCTCGCGCCGGTCCAAGATCATCGCCGGACTCATCTTGGTGGTATTGCTGGCCGCCATCCTGTCTCTGCGGGGTACGGCCCGCATGTGGACCGATTACCTGTGGTTCGACTCCCTGGGCCACGGAGACGTCTGGACCGAGATTCTGGTCTACAAGATCGTCTTGTCGGTCATCTTCATCGCCGCCTTCTTCCTCCTCATGTACTCCAACCTGGCAATTGCCGACCGGTTGGCGCCCCAAACCCGCCCGCCGGGGCCTGAAGAGGAGCTGATTCGCCACTACCACGATGCGGTTGGCCATCGCCGGCGGCTGGTAAGCGTGGTGATTGCCATCTTGTTCGCCCTTATTGTGGGCGGCGGCACCGGGGGAGAGTGGCAGAAGGCCATGCTGTTCTTCAACAGCGTGGACTTCGGCATCGATGATCCTCAGTTCGACCGTGACATCGGCTTCTACGTCTTCCAACTGCCGTTCATCCAGTTCCTAATCAGCTGGTTCTTCCGAGCCCTCATCATTGTGGCCGTCATCACCGCCATCGCCCATTACGTGAACGGCGGCATCCGGGTGCAGACCACCGGGCAGCGGGTGACTCCTCAGGTGAAGGTCCACCTGTCGGTTCTCTTGGCCCTGATCGCCCTGGTTCGGGCCGTGGGCTACTACTACGACCGGTTTGGCCTCAACTTCTCCTCTCGGGGACCGGTGGACGGTGCCACCTTCACCGACGTCAACGCCCAGTTGCCCGCCATCAACCTGCTGCTGCTGATCTCGGTGCTGTCCGCCGTTTTGCTGGTGATCAACATCTGGCAGCGGGGCTGGGTGCTGCCGGTGACCGCGGTGGGCCTGTGGATGGTGGTGGCTATCGTCATGGGCGCGATCTATCCCGCCATCATCCAGCGATTCCAGGTTGAGCCGGAGGAGTCCAAGAGAGAGGCGCAATACATCTCTCGCAACATTGAGGCCACCCGCCACGCCTTGGGATTCGACAAAGTTCCCGGTGACGAGAACACCAAGGACAACGTCGACACCCGCGAGTTTCGTTTCGACACCACGATCACCGCCGAGGAGCTGGCGGCCAGTCCCAGTGTGCGCAATATTCGGCTTCTGGATCCCGATGTGGTGCCCAACGCCTTCCAAGTGGAGCAATCCGAGCGCACGTTTTATTCCTTCAACGGCGAAGTCGATGTGGACCGGTATGTGATCGACGACCAGATAACCGAGGTGGTGATCGGCGCCCGCCAGCTCAACGTGGCCGACATCCCCCAGCAGTCGTGGGAGGGTCGTCACGTCCAGTACACCCATGGGTACGGCGTGGCGGTGGCGCCGGTGAACTCGGTTACCACCCAGGGTTCTCCCGATTTTGTGGTTGGCAATGTCCCGGTGGAGGCCAGCGCCGACCTCGAGCTCGCCCGGCCCCAGCTCTACATAGGCGAGAACCTCACCGGCTACGCCATCGTCGGGGCCTCGATTGCCGAGGTGGACTACACCCAGGACAACGAGACCGTTACCTTCGAATACGACGGTGAGGACGGTGTGGGCATCGGGAGCTTCTTCCGCCAAGCGGCATTCGCCCTGCGCTTCGGTGACATCAACCCGCTGATCTCCGGTTTCGTTCAGGACGATTCCCGGATCATCTTCAATCGGGATCTGCGCCTCCGAGTGCAGAACCTGGCCCCGTTCTTGGAGTTGGACGCCGATCCCTATCCGGTGGTCTCCGACGGGCGGGTGTTCTACATCGTGGACGCCTACACCACCAGCGACCGGTATCCCTACGGCCAGCGACCGGACGTGAGCGACCTGTCGGCGGACAGCGGGCTGCGCAAGCGGTTCAACTATGTGCGCAACTCCGTCAAGGTGGTGGTGGACGCCTTCGACGGCACCACCACCTTCTACGTGATCGACCCTGACGATCCCATAATCCAGGCTTGGAGGAAGATTTTCCCCGGGCTGTTCCAAGACTTCGACCAGATGCCGGCCGACCTTCAGAACCATCTGCGCTACCCCGAGGACTTGTTCCGAGTGCAGACCTCCATGTGGGCCCGCTACTTCATCGACGAAGACGAACCCGAGACCTTCTACGCCAACTCGGTGACCTGGGCTGTGGCCCAGGATCCGGGCACCCGGATCACCGCCCGGACGTTCTTGGACGAGGTGACTGAGGCCATCGCTGCCGAGGAGACGGCCACGGCAGCGGCCACCCGTCAGCTTGAGCGGAGAATTCGGCCGTTCTACCAGCTCCTCCAGCTTCCCGAAGAGGACGATGTGGACTTCGTGATCTTCCGGACCTTTGTCCCCATATCAGGAGCGGGCGATGAAGAAGACGAGCGCAAGGAGTTGACCGCGTTCATGGTCGCCAAGAGCGACTTTGACAGCAATGAGGACGAAAACGAGTACGGCCAATTGGTGGTGTACACCGTGCCGGGCACGAGCATTCCCGGGCCTAGCATTGTGGACGCCAAAATCCAGGCCGACACGGAGATAGCCGACGCCTTCACCCAGTTGAATCAGCAGGGCTCGACCGTGCTCCAGGGGAACCTGCTGATGATCCCGGTGGGCGACTCGCTGCTGTTTGTGCGCCCCGTGTATGTGCAGGCCACCGGCGAGACCGAGTTGCCCCAGGTGAAGCAGGTGATCGCCGGGATCGGCAACGACGACGACTTCGTGCTTCGCATCCGCCCCACATTGGACGAGGCCCTGGCTGCTCTCTCTGATCCCGACGGGTTCTCGGTGCTCCCCGCTCAGCCGGCGACTCCAGAACCGGGCGACGCGCAGCCCGCACCCACCGCCGCGCCGTCGCCTTCGGACGCAGAGCCCATCGACGCAGACACCCGTCGAGCCCTGACCGAGCTCATCTCCGAGTTGCGGGCAACCCAAGACTCCATTGACGAGGACCGCCGCCGCCTCGACGGTCTCATCGAGGAGTTGGAGTCTTTGCTGGACTCCTCCGGCGGCTGAGCACCAAGAAGCGGCTACTCCACCAGGATGTTGTTGGGCCGGGGGGTGCCCTGGGCTTCGAGCATGAAGTAATAGCCCATCAGCACGGTTTGGCCATCGGTGATGCTCTCGATGTTGCCGTCAGCATCCATGTTGAGGTTGGCACCCCAGATGGCGAAGAACACCTCGGTGGTCTCGGTGTTGTCGTCGGGGGTGTAGAGGGTGTGAACGGAGCCGGCCGGCTCATAGAGGAACGAGCCGGCCCGGTTCAGAAAGTCGCTCTCTTTGTAGCCCCAGGCTCCGGCACTGGTGTAGGCAAACACTTGGCCGGTGTGCTTGTGGGTCTGCACCGAGAAGCCCGGTGGGAACTGGTTCTTGATAACCCAGAGCCCCTCGCTCTCCTTGATTTGGAGCACCTTGAGGCCGATGCCGTCTTCGCCGAAGGCCCAGGGGAGGTCGTCTTCCCCGATGTGCTGGGCGGTGGGGGCAACCATCATGTCAAGCATGGGGGAATCTTACGCCCCTGTTTGAGCAACAGTCCGAGCGGCTAGTCGATCTCGGTGCGGTTGAGGCGCCAGGAGGTGTAGAGGAGTCCGGCCACGCCGACAGCCAGCGGCACGATGTACGACGTCAGCGTGGAGCGGTCAGCCAGTCGCATGCTCACGTCGGTGGCGTCGGAGAGGATGCTCATGGGGTAGCTGCGGATGGAGAGGCGGGCGAACCAGTCGCCCAGCCGGGACATCAGCAGCTCCCAGATGGCGATGTAGCCCAGCCCGATAAGTAGGGATCGCTTGAATCGCAGACCCAGGGCCAAGAAGATCCCCGAGTAGGCGAACACCGCCAGCGCGGTGGCCACCGCAGTTGCGGCCACCAAGTCGTCGACCCCGGTGATGACCGCAGCCACGGTCATGACCACCACCAAGATCGGTGCCACCACGGTCAACACCGCGGCCATGGCTGCGGTGGCGATCGAATGGCGGCTGACGGGGCGTAGCCACAGATACACCAGGGTGCGGTCTTCCACCAGATTGCCGAGCGCGGCTGAGCCCAGCGACAAGGCGATGAAGGCGGCGAAGATGTTGATGCCGAAGTTGGCGATGGTCCGGGTGGCGACTTCTACCGTGTCGTCGGCCGCTCTGGCGGTAAAGGCCAGCAAAACGGCCACGCCGCCCAGCCCGGCCAAAACCAGCAACCGGGCCGGGCTCAGCTGAGTTCGGAGGATAACCCGATACACCGCGAGATTCATTGGGTTCTCCGATGCGTTGTCACTGGCTCACCAAGTAGCGGAAGACGCTTTCTAAATCGTCGTCAAGCGGTCGCAATTCCCGCAGCGAGACGTTCCGATCACGGGCCACCGGAGCCACTGCCCGGCGAAACGCGGCCGGGTCTGTGGTGTCCACCACCACAAGGTCGGCGCCGTCCAGGCGGCATCCCGAGATGACGCCCCGGTCTAACAGGGCAATGGCCAGCTCCCGGGGCTGGTCGGTGCGGATGCTGATGCGCAGCGGTCGATCGTCCATCAGGTTGCGGATCTCGCGGAAGTCCCCCTCGGCGGCCAGCCGCCCCTGGGCCATCACCAGCACCCGGGAACCAAATCGCTCCACCTCGTCGAGCACGTGGCTGGACACGATCACGCACTTACCCTCCGATCCCAGCCGGTGGAAGAGCTCGATCATCTCCCGCCGCTGTCGGGGATCGAGCCCGGTTAGGGGTTCGTCCAAGGCAATCACCAGGGGATCGTGGACAATGGCCTGGGCCAGCTTGATGCGCTGGCGCATCCCCTTGGAGTAGGTGGAGAGCCGGCGAGTGTCGTCGGGATCGAGTTCAACGGTCTGAATGGCCTGTCGGGCTGCCTCAACTGGGCGCTGAAGGTGATGCAGATTGGCGGCCAGCTCCACGAACTCCCGGCCGCTCAGGTGATCGAGCAGCGATTCCTGCTGGGGGGCCATGCCGATGCGGCCCAGCACGGATACATCGGATCGGGGATCCTTGCCCAGCACGGTCACCGATCCGTTGGAGGGCCTGGCCAAGCCGCACATCATCCGCAGCATGGTGGACTTCCCCGCGCCGTTGGGCCCCAGCAGGGCGGTTACCCCGGCGCCGATGCTGAAACTCACATCCGACACCGCCACCAGGTCGCCGAACCACTTAGATGCCCCAGCCGCCTGCACCATGGGCGGTGGTCCCGCTTGCGCGCTCATCCGGTGACCTCGATTCGCTGGTAACGCCAGCGGGCGAACCACCCGAACACGACGATGAGCCCGAGGAAGGTGAAGAGAATCGGCAGCGTTTCTACATGTCTGATGGGGGGTCCGTCGGGATTGACCTCCCCGTAGATGCGGTAGACGGTCTCGATGGGCAGGGCGACCATGTTCAGCAAGGCGAATGAGTCGCCCAACTCGGCGCCTTGGGCCAGTCCATCGCCTACTGCGGCAGATACCAGCAGGCTGACGAAGATCGCCACGCTGGCCAGTGTGCGGCGAGGGGAGAGACTGGAAATGGCCAGCGCCAGCGATCCCCAGAAGGCAGCCATGGCCAGGCCTGAGGCCAGCACCCGGCCGAATTCGATCAACCAGTCGATAGCACCGTCGGGGCCACTGCCATCCAGAGTGAAGGCGATCAGCATCAGCAGCGTTGGCCCGATCGTCATGACGCCCAGCACGGCGATCACGGCAACGAACTTGGAGGCCAGGTAGGTGTCCCGGTTCAAGGGAGAGGCCAGATATAGCCCCAGCATGCCGCTGCGGCGGTCGGTGCAGAGGGCCTCGGGGGTCACAAAGGAGGTGAACAAGAACAGCACGAAGGAGATGGGCACGTAGTACCCGGCCGGATCCCCTAATTCGAAGTCGCTGCTAGCGGGAAGCAGGGCTGCAAGGCCGATGAACACGATGGCCGGCACGAAGGCAACCAGCAGGGCTATGGCCGGCATGACCTTCTGCCAGTTGGACCGCTTCAGGCCCAATACCCGCTGCACGGTGTGAAGGCTCAAGACCACCATGGCGCGCCCTGGCCCATGACGGGGACCGTCGTAGGCCAAGTAGCCCCGGTCGTGAATGCGGGCCTCGGTCATCGGGAGGCCTCGATGAACACGTCTTCCAGGGTGGTCCTGCGGGGTTCCAGCCGGCGCAGGCCCAGACCCAGATCGGCCACGAGATCCCGAACCAAGTCACTTACCGCGTCATGACCGGTCACGGTGAGGATGTGCCCGTCGATGGTTGCTTGCGCACCTCGGGCCGCCAGTGCAGTGGCCAGCGGCTGGGGATCGGAGTCCAACTCCACCTTTACTCCTGATGCGGCCGACCCCAGGCCATCAAGGGCGCCGCTGTGGCCCACCACGCCGTTGGTCAGGATGACAACCGAGTCGCACACCCGCTCCACTTCCTCCAGCAGGTGCGACGACAACAAGATGTCGATGCCGAATTCGCTGCCCACTCGACGGATGAGGGCCAGCATGTCATCGCGCTGCACTGGATCGAGGCCGTCGGTGGGCTCGTCCAGTAGAAGCAGGTCGGGATCATGGGCGATGGCCTGGGCCATCTTCACCCGTTGGCGCTGCCCGGTAGACATGGTGCCAATAGGGCGGAACCGCTCTTCGCCCAGGCCCACCTGCCAGAGGGCGTCGCTGGCCCGCTCAGTGGCCGCTCGTCGGGGCAGCCCATGGAGTTGGGCGACGTGGCGAACCAAGTCGGCGGCCTGCACGTCGCCGGGCAGATCGTGGTGCTCGGGGGCATAGCCCAGTCGGGCTCGCAGTTCAGGCCCGCTCTGGTCGGGGTCGACTCCCAGCACATTGAGCGTGCCGCCCTGGCGGGGGCGAAGTCCCAACACCAATCCCATGAAGGTGCTCTTGCCCGCGCCGTTGGGACCCAGCAGCCCGGTTATACCCCGTCCCACATCGCAGTCCAGCCCCTGGAGCACGTGGTTCGACCCGTAGCTCTTTTGCACTCCCCGAGCGGAGATCACGATGTCGGACACTGGGCGAAACCCTATCCCTGCTCAGACCCCATCAGGTCGTCGGGGGTGGGGAAGTGGCAGGCCACCGGATGTCCGATGCCCAGATCGAGCAACTCCGGGTCGTACTCGGCGCATATCGACTGCGCCTTCCAGCATCGGGTCCGAAAGCGGCATCCCGAAGGGGGCGCGGCGGGGTTGGGCGCATCCCCTTCAAGCACGATGCGTCGCCGCCTCTTCTCGAGCTTGGGGTCGGGAATGGGCACTGCGGACAGCAAGGCCTGGGTGTAGGGATGGGCCGGGGTTTCGTACACCTCCGGCCCGGTACCCGTCTCCACGATCCGTCCCAGATACATCACTGCCACCCGGTCGGAGATGTGGCGGACCACCGACAGATCGTGGGCCACGAACAGGTAGGTGAGCCCCAGTTGGCGCTGGAGATCTTCCAGCAGGTTGAGCACGCCGGCCTGAATGCTCACGTCGAGGGCTGACACCGGCTCGTCCAGGATGATCAGCTCGGGTTCGAGGGCGAGGGCTCGGGCGATTCCGATGCGCTGGCGCTGGCCGCCGGAGAACTCGTGAGGGTAGCGATTGCCGTGCTCGGGGTTCAGCCCAACCAGCTCCAGTAGTTCTCTCACCCGGGCCTGGATGTCCTCGTTGGCTCGGTGGATTCGCAGGGGCTCGGAGATGATGGACGAGACCGTCATGCGGGGGTCGAGGGAGGCCATCGGGTCTTGGAACACGATCTGCATGTTTTGGCGCAAGGCCTGAAGCTGGCGGCGGCTCAGGTCGGCCAGCTCTTGGCCTTTGACTCGCACTGAGCCCGAGGTGGGCTGGATGAGGCGGAGAATGCAGCGGGCGATGGTGGATTTGCCGGACCCTGATTCCCCTACCAGGCCTAGGGTTTCGCCTTGGTTGATGTGTAGGGATGCGCCGCTTACGGCTTGGACGGTGCCCACGGTGCGGCGGACTACGCCTTTTGACTTTATGGGGAAGGTCTTGACTAGGTCGGTGACTTCGACCAAGGGTTTACCATCCTCCGGCAGGTCGGCGGGTCCTGTCACCGGAGGCCGGCCTGGCCGTCGGTGCGGCCAGGTCCGCCACCGGCGCCACCCACCGACCTGCCTACCGATGGGCATCTCGATCCTCTTTATTTTTTGAGTTGTATTGGTCTTCGGCGTGGTGGCAGGCGGTGAGCTGGGTGCCTATAGGGCGTAGCTCGGGGGTCTCTTGAGAGCAGATATCGGTGGCTCGGGGGCAGCGGGGGGCGAAGGCGCATCCGGGGGGTGGGGCCAGCATGGATGGCGGGGTTCCGTCGATGGGCATCAGGCGGGTGCCCTTGGGGGCGTCGAGGCGGGGGATGGCCCCGAGCAGGCCTGCCGTGTAGGGGTGGGCGGGGCGTTCGAACACGTTGTCAGCCATTCCGGTCTCGGCTATCCGACCGGCGTACATCACCAGCAGCCGGTGGGCGGTGCGGGCTACCACGCCGAGGTCGTGCGTGATCACCACCAGGGCTGAGCCAGCGGCCTCCCGGGCCCGCTCCAGAACATCCAGCACCTGGGCCTGAATGGTGACGTCGAGGGCGGTGGTGGGTTCGTCGGCGATGAGTAGATCAGGGTCGTTGGCGATGGCCATGGCGATCATGACCCGCTGGCGCATCCCGCCCGACAGCTCATGGGGGTAGGAGTCCACCCGCTGGGGGGCATTGGGTATGCCCACCAAGTGCAGCAGCTCGACTGCCTTCGACCGGGCGACGGCGGTCGTCGCCCGCTGGTGGACGCGGACCCCCTCGGCAATCTGGGCTCCGACGGTCATCACCGGGTTCAGCGAGGTCATCGGATCTTGGAACACCATGGAGATGGCCGATCCCCGCAGTTTTTCGAGTTCCTTGTCGGCCATGGCCGTCACGTCTTGGCCTCGGTAGGAAATCGACCCGCTCACTTGGGCGGTGCTCGGCAGCAGGCCCAGGGCGGCCATCACGCTGACCGACTTCCCCGAGCCGGATTCGCCGGCGATGGCCAGCACCTCGCCCTCGTAGATGTCCCAACTCACCCCCCGCACCGCCTGCACGTCGCCGTCGGGGGTGGGGAACACCACCTCCAAGTCCTGCACCGACAGCACCGGGACCTCGGCTCGGGGGCTGGCCGGGCTGGTCATTGCCGCTGCTCCCGGCGGGGATCTAGGGCGTCGCGCAGGCCGTCGCCCACGAAGTTCACACACAGCACCAGCAGCACCAGCACCGCTCCCGGCAGATAGAACAGCCACCACCGGGTGCGGGCGGCGTCTCGGCCTTCGTCCACCAGCGATCCCAGCGACACCTCGGGGGGCTGGATGCCGAAGCCCAGAAAGGCCAGCGCGGTCTCCAGCAGGATGGCGGTTGCCACTGTGAGGGTGGCGTACACGATGATCGAGCTCATGGCGTTGGGGATGAGGTGGTGGAAGATGATGCGGGTGTTCGAGGCGCCCAGGGCCTCGGCCGCCTCGATGTACTCCTTTTCTCGGATGGAGAACACCTCGCCCCGCACCACCCGAGCCAGCGGCGCCCAAAGGAACAGGCCGATCACCACCGCCACGAACATGAGCGAGCTGCCGCCGCTGGCCCGAGTGCGGGTGCCCAGAACCATCAGCACCGGCAGCAGGGGAAGAATCAGCAAGAAGTCCACCAAGAGCCCCAATGCGCCGTCTACTCGTCCTCGGAACCAACCCTGCACCGCGCCCAGAACCGACCCCAGCACGGTGGCGATGCCGGCCACCACCAGGCTGACGTGGACCGACACCCGCAGTCCCCGCATCGACTGGGCGAACATGTCGTGGCCGATGGTGTCGGTGCCGAACCAGTGGTCCCCCGACGGCCCCTGCGACAGATCGGGGGACAGGTCTTTGTAGCCCCAGCCGGTGAGCGGCTCGGCCAGATAGCTGAACAAGTAGGCCACCACCAGCACGACGCCCGCCGCTACTGCCAATCGGTGGGCGAGGAAGCGGCGAAGCACCAGCCGCCACTGCGACCGGACCTCTGTCTCGGCCCGGGTGTCGGCGAACACGTTGGCCGGGATGTCAGCCATCTCGCACCCTCGGATCCAGTTCGGTAAGGGCACCCCGTCGGTGCGGATTGGTCTCAGCCATCTCGCACCCTCGGATCTAGAAAGCCGTAAGTCAGATCGGTGAGCAGATTGACGATGATCACCGAGATGCCCACCGCCAACAGCCATCCCTGGGTCACAGCCACATCTCCGTTGAGCAGGGACTCCAGGAACAGCCGGCCCATGCCCTTCCAGTTGAACACCACCTCGGTAACCACCGTGCCGCCGATCAGCGTTCCGAACGTGAGCCCGGTGTAGCTCACCACCGGAAGCAGGGCGTTGCGAAGGGCGTGGTGGGTGATGACCCGGCGCCGGGGCACTCCTTTGGCTCGGGCGGTTCGGATGTAGTCGCTCTCCAGCACATCGAGCATGGCCGACCGCTGGAACCGGCTGGTGGCGGCCAGTTGGATCGCGATCAGGGTGAGGGCGGGAAGGATGATGTGGCCGGCCCGGTCGGCCCATGTCCCCCAGAAGTCGGCATCAAGCCGGGGCGACTGCTCGCCGATGGTGAAGAAGATCCGGCGACCCCACCAGTCGTTGAACCGGATGCCCAAGTCTTTGAGCAACGCTCCCAGCCAGAACACCGGCATGGCGAAGAACAGAAAGGCGAAGAAGGTGGAGATGTTGTCGAACTTCCCGTACTGGCGCATCGCGCTCACCACCCCTACCGCCACGCCAAGGATCACCGAGATGACGGTGGCGGCTATGACCAGCCGCAGGGTGACCGGGATGGCCTCGCCCAGCAATGTGGTGACCGCCCGCCCGTTGTCGGTGGACGTGCCCATGTCCCCGGTGAACATGTCGCCCAGCCAGCTTCCGTAGCGCTCCATAAGGGGCTTGTCGAGGCCCAAGCTGGCTTCGATGCGATCAATTTGTTCAGCGCCTCCAGGCTGGGAGAGTAGGAAGACCCGCTGCTCGGCAATGGGGTCGACGGTGGCTACCAGCAGAAAGGCCACCAGGGTGGCGAAGAACAGTACGACGACCGATATGAGCAGCTTGCGGGTCGCGTAACCGAGCACTGGTTAGAAAGCTATATGTATGAGCCCCCGGCGGGGTTGCTCTTGTTCCTCTAGGGGGACAGCACCCACTCCTCGAGGTTCCAGGTGAAGCTTTCTAGGGTGGGGTTGTCTTGGATGTTCTGGAGTTTGTCGTTCCAGGCCAAGAAGAATGGGAGTTGGTACACGGGCGTGTTGGGGAGGGTTTCCCACATGAGGGCGTCGGCCTGATTGAGCAGCTTGGCTTGGCTGTTGGGTTCGAGGGTGAAGGTGGCCTCCACCAGCAGTTCGTTGACCCGGTCGTCGACGTAGGCGCCGGGGTTGCTGTCGCTGCCGGTGCCGAACACTTGCAGAGCAGAGGTGGCTGGCAGCGGTCCGCCCACCCAGGCGAAGATCACCAGATCGAAGTCGCCGGGGGGACCGGGGGGATCGTTGGTTGAGCCGAACACCGGGCCGAAGATCTCGCCACCGGGCAGGTTGTCTATGGTGATTCTGATTCCGGCCTCAGCCAGCTGGTTCTGCACCAGTTCTTGGAACTGCTCCCGGCGGTCATTGCCGCCGGTGGTACGGATGCGCAGGCTCAGCTGCCGGCCGTCTTTGGCGTATACGTCGCCGTCGAGCTCCCAGCCGGCGGATTCCAGCGCGGCGCGGGCCGCGGTCACGTCCCGCGGCTGGAGCTCAGCGGGGGTGTTGTCCACATACTGGGCTTGGCCGTTCATGAAGATCCGGTTGCCCAGCGGTTGGGCCGACTCCGAGAACGGTCGCATGAGCGCGGTCACGATCAGCTCTCGATCGAGCGCCAAAGCGATGGCCTGGCGTACCTCCAATGGCACGGTGGCAGTGTTGAACGTGATGTGCTCCCAGGTGGGGCCGAAGGTGATGGAGGACTCCACCCCGCCAATGCCGTTGATCTGTTGCACTAAGTCCACTTGGGGTTGCGGATAGATCACGTCGACTTCGCCGTTTTCCAGTGCGAGGGGCAGGTTGCCCACGTCGCTGATGAACCGGAAGGTGACCTCGTCGATATGGGGGCCATCGCCGAACCAGGTGGGGTTGGCTACCAGGGTCAGATCGCTGCCCGGGTTGTACTCGTCCACCACATAGGGACCGGCGCCCACACCAGGATCGGTGCGGAAGCCGTCGCTCCAGTCCCGGCCCAGGTGGGCAGGCGGGAACGGTCCGGAGAACAGCAGGATGTATTCCACGAAGGGCTGGCCCTCGGGCCAACTCAGACGGACGGCCTTGTCGTCCACCACCTCCAAGGTTGCGCTGTCGAAGCCCTGAGTGGCAGCGCAGTCATCTTGGGGGTCGTTGCAGTTCTCGAAATAGAACACCATGTCGTCGGAGCTCACCGGGGTTCCGTCGCTCCACATGGCATCGGCTCGCAGCCGGTACTCCACCACCAGGGGGTCCTCTTGGATGATGGTCGGTAGGGTTTCGCAGAAGTACGGCTCGAAGGAGAAATCGGGGCGGGTCCGCGTGCAGGTGGGGTAGATAGCCCGGGTGATTTGGCGACCGGCCAGGAGGTTGTCGCCGGCCGTCAAGTTGTTGAAGTTGGTGATCTCCTGCTCCAGACCGACGATGACCTCGGTGGGCGCCTTATCGTTTCCGCAGGCCGCGCCCAGTAAGGAAAGTGCTAGGAGGGCGATCATCAGTTTGTGCCACTTGGTTTTTCCGGTTTTCCGCACGTCGCACACGATATCCCGGTCGTGCGACGTCGCTAGGGTCGATAGCATGGGAGCGAAGGGAACATATCCGGGTGTCCGGCGGTTGTAACCTCAACCGGTAGCGAAGGAGAGAGCAGTGACATTGGAAACCGTCCGCAACCCAGCGGCCCTCATCGAGATCACCGAGTTGGTGGATCGGCTGCTGGACGCCATCGATGGAGAGCTCACCAGCCGCTCCCGGGTGGTAGACGGACTGTTGGACCTGCGTCTTGCCGCCGCTGATCTTCCCGAAGTGGTCGCCCAAGTCGATGATTGCCTAGCCACGCTTCCCGGCAACACCACGGTGACCAACCTGTGGTGGATGGAGACATTGGCCGACCTCCGCAGCGCTGCTTCTAACTGATCCCCCGATTGGCGGCAGCTCGGCTGCACCGGAGATATAGGAGGGATACGCTCGCGGGGCAGCAGGAGGTGGCGAGATGACTGATTCCTCTACGGCGGTGGTGGGGAGCAGGTTGCTTCGGAAGGAGGATCCTGAACTGCTTACTGGGGAGGCCCGGTTCGTGGACGATCTGGACCTCACGGGGGCGTTGTGGGTGGCGTGTGTGCGGAGTCCTCATGCCCATGCTCGCATCAACTCTGTTGACCTGAGTGCGGCCCTTGGCGCTGATGGGGTGGTGGCTGCTTATTCGGGGGCTGATCTGGCTGAGTCTTGGGGGCCGCTGCCGTGTGCGTGGCCGGTGACCGATGACATGAAGAATCCGGCTCATCTACCCATTGCGGTGGACAAGGCCAGCTATGTAGGCGATGTGGTGGCGGTGGTGCTGGCTGATGATCGCTACGGGGCGGTGGATGCTGCCGCCCTGGTCGAGGTGGACTACGAGCCTCTCGACGCGGTGGTCGACCTCGAAGATGCCCTGGCCGACAGCACGGTCATCCACGAGGACTTGGGCACCAACGCTTCCTACACGTGGGAGCTGACTCCCGATGCCGACGCAGTGGAGGCCGCATTCTCCGCGGCTGACCACGTGGTGTCGGAGCGCTACATCCAGCAGCGGCTCATTCCCGCGGCCATGGAGCCTCGCGGGGTGGTCGCTGTGCCTGCGCCGTTCGGGGGCGACATCACCATCTACTCGGCCACCCAGATCCCCCACATTCTCAAGGTCATGGTGGCCCTCACTCTGGGCCTGCCCGAGCAGAAAGTTCGGGTGGTAGCCCCATCGGTGGGGGGCGGGTTTGGCTCGAAGCTGAACGTGTACGCCGAGGAGATCATGTGTACCGCGCTGGCATTGCGCCACGGTGTGCCGGTGCGCTGGACCGAGGGCCGCTCCGAGGCCGCCGGGTCCACCATCCAGGGCCGGGGCCAGATCCAAGACATCGAGCTGGCCGCCGACGCCGAGGGCCGTATCAGCGCGGTGCGGGTGAAGTTGGTAGCCGACATGGGGGCCTACCTCCAGTTGGTCACTCCCGGCGTGCCCCTGCTGGGCGCCTTCTTGTACCACGGCTGCTACGACATCCCGAACTACTCCTTCGTGTGTACGGGGGTGTTCACCAACATGACGCCCACCGATGCCTACCGGGGGGCGGGCCGGCCCGAGGCCACCTACGCCATCGAGCGGGCCATGGACTCGCTAGCCGCCGCGGTAGAGGTGGACCCTGCCGAGATCCGGCGGCGCAACTTCATCGGCCCCGAACAATTCCCCTACGAATCGGCCCCCGGGCTGATCTTCGACAGCGGCAACTATCCCCAGGCCCTGGAGCAGGCTCTGGAGTTGGTGGACTACGAAGGACTGCGGGCCCAGCAGGCCGAGCGCCGGGCCGCTGGCGATTCCCGCCACTTGGGCGTGGGCCTGTCGAGCTACGTGGAGATGTGCGGATTGGCTCCCAGCCGAGTGCTGGCCTCGCTCAACTACGCGGCGGGCGGCTGGGAGTCGGCCACTGTGCGGGTGCTGCCCACCGCCAAGGTGCAGGTGGTGACCGGCACGTCCCCCCACGGACAGGGCCATGAGACGTGCTGGTCGATGATCGTGGCCGACCAGCTGGGCGTTGATCCCGACGACGTGGAGGTGCTGCACTCCGACACCGCCATCTCCCCGCTGGGGCTCGACTCCTACGGCTCCCGGTCGCTGTCGGTGGGCGGCACCGCGGTGTACATGGCGGCAGACAAGGTGATCGACAAGGCCCGGCTGATTGCCGCGCACCAGATGGAAGCCAACGTGGAGGACTTGGAGTTCTCCGATGGCACCTTCCGGGTGAAGGGCCAGCCCGACGCCGAGATGCCGCTGGCCGCAGTGGCCTTCGAGGCCTTTACTGCTCACAACCTGCCCGACGGCATGGAGCCCAACCTTGAGGGCCACATGACCTGGGATCCGCCCAACTTCACCTTCCCGTTCGGGACCCACGTGGCCGTGGTGGAGGTGGACACCGAGACCGGCGACGTGGAGATGGTGGACTACGTGGCGGTGGACGACTGCGGCAACCAGATCAACCCGATGGTGGTGGAGGGCCAGATTCACGGCGGCATCCTCCAAGGGGTGGCCCAAGCTCTGTGGGAGGAGGCCGCGTTCGACGCCGAAGGCCAGCCCCGAAACGTGAGCTTCCTGGACTACCTGGTGCCGTCGCCGGCTGAGACCCCCTCATTCCGCACCGACTCCACGGTGACCCCCAGCCCCACCAACCCGATGGGGGTGAAGGGCATCGGTGAGGCTGGCACCATCGCCTCCACCCCAGCAGTGGTCAACGCCATTGCCGACGCGCTATCCCCCCTGGGGATCAACGATATTGAGATGCCGGCAACGCCCGAGCGGATCTGGGAGCTGATCTCCGGGTCGCAGGATCCTCCTAGCCGCCGTCGGGGGCTGAGAGGGCTATTGCGGCGTTGATCAGGCCGAGGTGCGAATAGGCCTGGGGGTGGTTGCCGAGTAGGCGCTCGGTGGTGGGGTCGTACTGCTCGGGGAGCAGGCCGGTGGGGCCGCATAGGTCGAGGTAGCGGTCGAACAGGGCCCGGGCGTCGTCGATCTGGCCAATGAGCGCGTAGGCCTCGATCAGCCACGACGTGCAGATCAGAAAGCCGCCTTCGACGCCGGGCAGACCGTCGTCGTGGCGGTAGCGGTACACCGTCTGGCCGTCTCGCAGATCGCTCTCCACCGCCTTGAGGGTGGAGACGAAGCGGGAGTCGTCGGGGGGGAGCAGTCCGCTCAAGCCGATCCACAAAAGGCTGGCGTCTAGGTCAGTCGAGCCGTAGGCGGTGGTGTAGGAGCGGCGCTGCTCGTTCCACCCGTTCAAGATCACATCGGCGGCGATCTGGTGGCGAAGCGGGCTCCAGTACGAGGCCAGCTCGGGGTCGATGCGCTCGGCGATCTTGATGGCCCGGTCTACGGCCATCCAGCACATGACTTTGGAGTGGACGTGGTGGCGGGGCGGGCGGCGCTCCTCCCAGATGCCGTGGTCGGGCTCGTGCCAGCGGGTGCCCACCGCCCCCACCACTGCCTTGACCACCTCCCAGTGCTGGTCGGTGAGGGTCACTTGGGCCTCGCACAGCCGCCAGGCCAAGTCCACCACCGGACCGAATACGTCGAGCTGCACTTGGTGCTCAGCGGCATTGCCGATTCGCACCGGGCGGCTCCCGGCGTAACCGGCCAGCTCGGGCAGTACTGCCTCCGGCAGGGCTTCGTCGCCTACCAGGGGATACACCGGGCGGAGCTGCTCGGGGCCGGGGAGATGCTCCACCCGGTCGAGGATCCAATCCAGCAGATGGCAGGCTTCTTGGCTGCTGCCCAGCGCCAGCAGCGCCGCTGCGCTCATGCTGGCGTCTCGGGGCCAGCAGTAGCGGTAGTCCCAGTTGCGGACGCCGCCCATCACTTCGGGCAGGCTGGTGGTGGCGGCGGCCAGGATCGCTCCCGAGGGCTGGTGGCAAAGCGCCTTGATCACCAGCGCGGAGCGCTCCACTTCCTCGGCGGCCACCGATGGCAGCGTGAGCTTCTCTGTCCAGTCGCGCCAGTACTGCTCGGTGGCCTCGCGGCGATCGGGCTCCGCGGTGTCCGACCAGCCAAACCGGCCGGGAACGCCCAGACGCAGCATCAGCTCCAGCGGCGCGCCGTTGAGTTGGACCTGGGCAACTGCCGTCTGATGGGGGCCGTCGTCCACAATGTCCCAGCTCAAGCCGGGTGCGGTCAGCATCATGGTCTCGGCGGCGCCGGTGATCTCTAGGCCGTCATGGATCACATGCAGGCCGGTGGGGGCCCGGCCGAAGTCCAAGCGGGGGGCGAACTCGATGTCGATTTTCCCGGTGCCCTCGATGACTCGGACCAAGGTGGTGCGGCCCGCCGACTTGAAGGGCCGCCCGCGGGAGCAGTCCAGGTAGTCGGTAACGGTCACATCTGACCATCGGGTCTCCACCACCATGGTGCCGTCCAGGTAGCGGTGGGAGATGGGCGGGCTCTCGTCGTGGCGGCTGATGGAGAAATGCCCGGCTCGGGCGCCCCCCAGCAGTCCGGCGAACACCGCCGGTGAGTCGGCCCGGGGGTGGCACATCCAGTTCACCGAGGCGTCGGAGGTGACCAGCGCCACTGTCCGCTGGTCGCTGAGCAGGCTGTGGCGCTCGATGGCCAGGTCGTGTTCACCCATGAGCCACGCCCGCCGACGCTCGGCCACAAGGGCCAGCATCTGGGCCACTGACTGGGGGTCGTGCAGGCGGCACCGGGCCAGGGTCGGCTCCGGCCCCACCTTCAGACCGAGGTCGGGGCCCGTCAGCCGGGCGAAGGCGTCCTCGTCGGTCACATCGTCGCCGGCGAAGATCACCGCCTCGGCCGAAACGTCGGTTCTCAGCCGGTCGAGGGCGTCGCCCTTGTTGAGGTCCAGCACCGACAGCTCCACCACCATCTTGCCGGTCTTGAGGTGAACGCCATCCCGGGAGCCCGGACCGCTAAGCACGTCTTCCACCGCGATGGTGGCGATCTCGGGTTCGGCCTTGCGATAGTGGAAGGCGACTCCGGCCGGCTTGGGCTCGACGATGAACCCGTGATCGCGTCGGGCGATGTCGTTCAGCTCCCCCAGTACCCGGTCGCGCAGGTCCCGCTGCTCGGGAGACAGGTCGTCGGCGAAGCCGACGTCGAACTCGGTGCCGTGGCTGCCCACCAGGTGGATCTCCTCGGGCAGGCGGCTCAGCGCGGCCAGGTCCCGCAGCGCCCGTCCCGAGATCACCGCCACGTGGGTGTCGGGCATGGCGGCCAACTGGCGCAGGGCGGCCACCGACTCCCGGAGGGGTCGGGCCTCGTCGGGGTTGTCGATGATGGGGGCCAGGGTGCCGTCGTAGTCGCAGGCCACCAGCAGCACCGGCACTCGGGCCAGCTCTCGCAGCCGGGCGTCCACTTCTTCGGCCGCCATGATGGGGCTGGCCTCGTTCATTCGCAGGCCTCCAGGCGGGCCAGGAAGCGCTCGGCCCAGCGCTGAGCAGTATTGGACCGCACCACCCGTCTCATGGCTCGCATGGCTGGCTCGGCATCGGATTGGGAGCGATGGGCCGAAGCCTCCATGGCGGATTTCAGCCCCTCGATGTCGTGGGGATTGATCAATTCGGCGGTTCGCAGCTCTTGGGCCGCCCCGGTGAACTCCGACAGCACCAGCACTCCGGTGTTGTCGGGGCGGGAGGCCACGTACTCCTTGGCCACCAGGTTCATGCCGTCGCGCAGCGGGGTCACCAGCATGATGTCGGCAATCAGGTACATGGCCACCAGCTCTTCGATGGGCTGGCTCTGGTGCAGGTAGTGGACCACCGGACGGCCCATCACCCCGAAGTTCCCGTTGACGTCGCCCACCATCTGCTCCACCTCTCGGCGGACCTCGGCGTAGCCGGTGACCTGAGAGCGGCTGGGCTCAGCGATTTGCACCAATACGCAGTCGTCCACCGAAAGCCGCCCCTCGGCCAACAGCTCCCGGAAGGCTCGCAACCGCACCTCGATTCCCTTGGTGTAGTCCAGGCGGTCCACTCCCAGCAGCACGGTGCGGGGCGCGCCCAGGGTCTGGCGGATCTCTGCCGCTCGGGCCTGCACCGCGGGGTCGGCGGCCAAGCCCGTGATCCGGTCGGTGTCGATGCCGATGGGAAAGGCGCCCACCTGGCTGGCCCGGCCGTTGTGCTGGATCACTCTTCCGGTGGTTTTGGTGCCGGTAATCCGGTTCACTGCCCGGCAGAAGTTGTCGGCGCTCAGCGGGGTTTGCAGGCCGATCAAATCGGCGCCCAGCAAGCCGTCGATGATCTCGGCCCGCCACGGCAGCCGGATGTACAGCTCGCGGGCTGGGAACGGGATGTGGAGGAAGAACCCGATCCGCAGATCGGGCCGGGTTGCACGCAGCAGTCCGGGAACCAGCAGCAGGTGGTAGTCGTGGATCCACACGGTGGCACCGGGGGCGGCCAGGTCGGCCACGGTGGCCGCGTAGCGCTGGTTGACGGTGCGGTAGGCGTCCCACCAGGTGCGGTGATACTCGGGAGGCACCAGGGCGTCGTGGAACAGGGGCCACAATGTGGCGTTGGAAAACCCCTCATAGAACAGCTGGAGCTCTCCCTGGCTGACCCCTACCGGATGGCACTGGAAGCCGTCCACCTCGAACGGCTCGGTGCCTGGGCCCGGCACGCCCGTCCAGCCCGCCCACACCGCGTCGGGATTGCCGGACATGACCGGTCGCAGCGCCGACACCAGCCCACCAGGGCTGGGAACCCACTTGGCCGTCTCACCCTCCCACACCCGCCTCACCGGGAGCCGGTTGGCCGCGACAACGAAGCTCCACTTCTGGTCATCGGCGGCCACTTAGTCAAAATATCGCGCTGCTGCTCGCCAACTGGTGTTGGTATCTTGGCGGCTAAGCGGCTCCGTCCCGGCTGGCCGAGTCCGGTTTTGAATTTGACGTGCCGGGCCGGGGTCGCTCTTCGCTCTCAGTCGAGAACCAGGAGCTGGTCGGGCAGCTCTCGGTCGTCGGCGACTTCGATCACCACTCGGCTGAGGGTACCGGTGAAGGGGAATTGGCCGTTGGTGCGGGGGCTGGGGGACGGGGCTTTGGTGAAGCCCACGCTTATGCCCACCGCGTGGATGTGGGTGTTGTGGGTTATGGGCATGTCCACCGAGGCGGCTTCTACGCCGTCCACCAGCAGTCGGCCGGCGCCGGCGTAGCTGCCGGTTCGCTCGAAGGCGGCGGTCACCGTAACTGAGCCGGAGGGCAAAGGCTCAGTCTCGGCCACGTAGTGCTCCCAGGCCATGTTGTAGTCCCACACCAGCCGCCCGTCTTGGATGAACAGAGCGAAGCCTGACGCCACGTCGCCGCAGGCCACCAGGGTGCCGTCGTCGCCATCGGTCCGGCTGAGCTCTGCGGTGATCTCATAGGACACGTTCTTGAGGTCGGGGCAGCCGTCGCTGGGGATGTACGCCCCGTCGTAGTACACGAATCGGGACCGGCCGGTGATGGGCCGGGGCTTGGGCACGTGGAACCGCTCCAGAATGCGGTCGTCGAGGGGCAGCACCTGATAATCGCGGGCTGCCTCCCACCAGCGGTCGATCAAGGCGCCCAGTCGCTCGGGCTCGACCTCGGCCAGGTCTCGGGCCTCCGAGAAGTCTTGATCGAGGTGGTACAGCTCCCAGCGGTCGTCGTCGAAGCTCTCTCCCTGGATGTGGCGGGTTACCGCCTTCCACCCGTCGACCCACATGGCCCGGTGGCCGAGCATTTCGTAGTACTGCTCAGGCTTGGCGGTGGGGGCCCCAGCGTCGGTGAAGGAGTACACCATGCTGGTGCCTTCAATCGGCATCTGGTTGACCCCGGCCATATCGGCGGGGGGCTCGAGGCCGATGGCCTCCAACAGCGTGGGGGTGATGTCGCTCACATGGTGGTATTGGGTGCGCACTGCCCCGGTGTCGGAAATCCCGGCGGGCCAGGAGATGATGAGCGGATCCCGCACCCCTCCGGCGTGGGTGTTCTGCTTGTACCACTTGAGCGGAGTGTTGCCGGCCATGGCCCACCCCATGGGGTAGGCCATCCACGAGTTGGGTCCGCCGATCTCGTCGATGTCGGCCAGCTGCTGGGCGAGTGACCGGGGCTCGAGTCCGTTGATGAACCGCATGGCGTTCTCGTGGCCCGAGGGGCCGCCTTCTTGGGTAGCCCCGTTGTCAGACAGCAGCACGAAAACGGTGTTTTCGGCCTGGCCGATCTCCTGGAGGGTGGCGATGAGTCGGCCGAGGTGCTCGTCGGTGTGGGTGAGCATTCCGGCGTAGGCCTGCTGCATCCGGGTGGCCAGCCGCTGCTCGTCGGCGCTCAGCTCCTCCCATTCGGGCACACCGGGATTGAACGGGGGCAGCTCGGTGTCTTCGGGGATGATCCCGATGTCCTTTTGGCGGGCGAAGCGCTCATCGCGAATGGCCCCCCAGCCGGTGTCGTAGCGACCGTTGTAGCGGTCGATGTGGGGCTTGGGAGTGTGGATTGGGTAGTGGCCGGTGCCGAAGCACAGGTAAAGAAAGAAAGGCCGCTCGGGCCATGCCGAAGTCTGGGCGGTGACCATCCCGATGGCCTGGTCCACCAGGTCTTCGGTGACGTGGTAGCCGGGCTTGTCGGGGGCGTCGATGTGGTGGTTGTCGGCCACCAGGTCGGGGTCCCACTGGTTGGTTGCACCATCCAAGAAGCCGTAATACCGGTCGAACCCCCGCTGGAGCGGCCACTGGTCGAACGGGCCTGCCGGGGTGGTGTCTTCGATGGGGGCCAGGTGCCACTTGCCCACTGCGAAAGTGGAATAGCCCGCGGGGCGGAGCATCTCGGCCAGCGTGGCCGCCCGATTGCTGATGCGGCCAGTGCAGCCGGGGAAGCCGGTATCCCAGTTGCTCACCACCGCCATGCCCACGGAGTGGTGGTTACGCCCGGTAAGCAGGCAGGCCCGGGTGGGCGAGCAGATGGCGGTGGTGTGGAAGTTGTTGTAGCGCAGGCCGTTGGCGGCGAGGGCGTCCATGGTGGGGGTGTCGACCTCAGAGCCGAAGCAGCCGAGGTCGGCGAAGCCGACGTCGTCTAGGACGACCATAACGATGTTGGGGCTGTCGGGGGGCGGGGTTATGGGGTCGGGCCACCAGGGGGTGGAGTCGGCGACGGTATTGCCCACGACGCCGCCATAGGTTTGAGCATCAGAAGTCATGTGTGGTTGCTAGCACATCCAGGGTTAAGGTTGGCATTGTGCCGGATCGGGTTTTGAATGAGCGGTTGGTGGAGTTTGGGACCACCATCTTTGCGGAGATGTCGGCTTTGGCTTTGGCTACGGGGGCTATCAATTTGGGGCAGGGGTTTCCGGATACTGATGGGCCGCGGGAAGTGGCGGATGCGGCGGTGGCCGCGATTCGGGCGGGGCACAACCAGTATCCGCCGGGGCTGGGGATTGCTGATCTGCGGCTGGCGGTGGCCGAGCACCAGAAGCGGTTCTATGACCTGGATTTTGATCCGGACACCGAGGTGCTCATCACCGCGGGGGCTACCGAGGCAATAGCCGCCGTCATGCTGTCGCTGTTGGAGCCGGGCGACGAGGTGGTGTTGTTCGAGCCCTATTACGACTCCCACATCGCCGGGATTGCCATGGCCGGGGCTGAGCGGCGGCTGGTGACGCTGCGGCCTCCCCATTACCGGTTCGACCCCGACGAGCTGGCCGCAGCCATCGGTCCCCGCACCCGGATGATCGTGGTGAACTCGCCCCACAACCCCACCGGCAAGGTGTTCGACCGGGCTGAGCTCGAGCTCATCGCCGATCTGTGCCACCGCCACGACCTGTTGGCGGTGACCGATGAGGTGTACGAGCACTTGGCCTACGACGGCGAGCACATTCCTTTGGTCTCGTTGCCGGGGATGCGGGAGCGCACCATCTCGGTGTCGTCGGGGGGCAAGACGTTCTCGTTCACCGGGTGGAAGATCGGCTGGGTGTGCGCGATTCCCGAGTTGCGGGACGCGGTCACCACCACGAAGCAGTTTTTGACCTTCGTCAACGGGGCGCCGTTCCAACACGCCATCGCGGTGGGACTGCGGTTGGGCGATGACTATTTCGACGGGCTGCGAGCCAACCTGATGGCCCGGCGCGACCAGCTCTCCGACGGGCTGGCCGCGGCAGGGTTTGAGGTGTACCGACCGGCGGGCACCTACTTCGTGACCGCCGATGTGCGGCCGCTGGGCTTCGACGACGGCATGGCCCTATGCCGCAAGCTGCCCGAGCTGTGCGGCGTGGTGGCCGTGCCCAGTGTGGTGTTCTACGACAACGAGGACGAGGGACGGCATCTGGTGCGGTTCGCCTTCTGCAAGCGCCCTGAAGTGCTCGACGAAGCCGTGGAGCGGTTGGCAAAGTTGGGGGCTGGCTTATGAAGATCGCCGCCGTTCAGCACGACATCGTGTGGGAGGACCCCGAGGCCAACTTCGAGCTACTGGCCCCCAAGGTGGCCCAGGCTGCGGCCGAAGGGGCCAGGCTGGTGGTGCTGGCCGAGATGTACTCCACCGGATTCTCCATGGCCTCCGAGCGGGTGGCCGAGGCGCCCGATGGGCCCAGCGTGAGCTTTCTAGCCGACCAAGCTGCGGCCAACGGGGTGTGGGTGTGCGGGTCGGTGCCGGTGCGGGACTCTTCGGCAGCCGAGCTGCCCGTGAACCGGTTCGTGCTGGCAGGTCCCGACGGGGTGGCCGCCGTCTACGACAAGATCCACCCTTTCTCCTACGGCGGCGAGCACGAGCACTACGCCGCGGGGGCGGAGCGGCTGACCATCTCTGTGGAAGGGGTGAGGATCACCCCGTTCGTGTGTTACGACCTGCGGTTTTCCGACGAGTTCTGGAGTCTGGCCCACGACACCGACTGCTATGTGGTGGTGGCCAACTGGCCCGCACCCCGCCGGGCCCACTGGTCGGCGCTTCTGGTGGCTAGGGCCATCGAGAACCAGGCCTACGTGGTGGGGGTGAACCGAGTGGGCACCGGAGGAGGCATCGACTACCAGGGCGATTCCGTGGTGATCGACCCATTCGGGGTCGAGGTGGCTGGCGCCCCCGAAGGCGAAGAAGCCGTGCTGTATGCCGACATCGACCTGTCGAGGGTGGAGAAGATCCGCACCCGCTATCCGTTCCTTGAAGATCGCCGATAGTCCGGCGGTGCCGTCACGATGACCGGCGATAATCCGCCGGTGGGGGAATCCCAGCCGTTGCTCACGGCCCGCTTCGTCGTGCTGTGTCTGTGCGGCGTGTTCTACTTCATGTCGCTGGGCCTGGTGTACCCGGTGCTGCCCGGCTTCGTGGAGAACGACCTGGGGGGAGGGCCGGTGGCGGTGGGCCTGGCGGTGGGAGGGTTCGGGCTCTCGGCCGCGGTGGCCCGTCCACTTGTCGGCCCACTGGGAGACTCCAAGGGACGGCGGTTCGTGGTGGTGTGGGGGTGCGTGTTGGCCGGCTTGGGCATCTTCGGCAACCTGTGGGTTACCTCGGTGGCGGTGGCCGTGCTGTTCCGGCTGCTCACTGGGTTGGGGGAGGCCGCCTATTTCGTGGGTATCGCCGCGGCGGCTCAGGACATGGCTCCCGAGCATCGTCGGGGCGAGGCCACGTCGTACTTCTCGGTCACGGTGTACTCCGGCTTGGCCGCAGGGCCGATCATCGGCGAGCAGTTGGCGAACGCGGTCAGCACCGACGCGGTTTGGGTGCTGGGCGGTGTGCTGTGCGCCATAGGAACCGTGCTGGGCGCAGTCTCCATGCCCGGCCGTCCCGAAGGTGCCCTGTCGGGGTGGCCGACCTCGTTCATTTACTGGCCTGCCACCCGCCCGGCTCTGTTGCTTGGGCTGGGGCTGCTGGGCTACTCCGGTTTCCTGGCCTTCATAAAGCTGCATGTGGACGACATCGGGTTCGCCCACTCCGGGGCGGTATTCGCCACCTTCGCCATCTGCGTCATCAGCCTGCGAATCCTGCTGGCCCGGTTGCCCGACCGACTGGGACCCCAGCGCACCAGCACCTTGTCGTACGTGTTCTCGGCCTCTGGCCTGTGGGTGGTGGCCTTGTGGTCGGAGATCCCCGCTGTATTCATCGGCACCGCTCTCTTGGCCATGGGCCAGACATTCCTATTCCCCGCCCTGTTTGTGATGGCCATCCAATCGGCGCCGGTCAACCGGCGCAGCCAGGCCATCGGCACGTTCAGCATCGCCTTCGATCTGGCCATCGGTTTGGGCGGGCTGATCCTGGGCGGCGTGGTGGAGGTGTCGTCGTACTCGATGGCCTTCTTCGCCGGCGGGTGCTTCTCGTTGATTGCGCTGGTGGTCAGCCGAACAGTGGTTAGACCCCAGTTGCAAACTGCCTATTGACATCTTAGGGCTGGTATAGGAGAGTTGCCCCCTTCCCCCTGAGCTTCCCCCTTCTCGCGCCACGCGCGCCCCCGAAGGCCCGAAAGGAAGTTCAATGCGACGCACTACTCTGCTGGTGTCGGCCGCCATCTGCGTGCTTGCGGTTTCCAGTGCGGGTTCGGCCGCTGGATGGCGGCAGCAGGACGAGGGGACCTCGGTCGAAACGGAAGACGGCCAGGTGGAGATCGGGGTATGGATCGAAGTGGACATCCCTGGAGTGTCTGAGCCCGACACAAATCCGGCCAACCCATCGACGCCGCCCTGCTACTTCCAACAGGGCAACTACGCCGAGCTGAACGCCTGGTTGGAGAACGACTATGTGATCGCCCCCGACCCCGACGAGACCTACGTCTTGAAGCTGTGCCAAACCCAGGCAGGAACGCAGCTCGTCACGTTCTGGGTGTACAAGCCCGCCCCGCCCCAAGCGCCCCCGCCGCCCTCATTGAAGGAGACCACTCGGCTGCGCAACGAGGCCTGGGGCCAGATGACCATCCCCCAGCCGACCACGCGGACCGCGCCCGGCGAGATCGCCATTGTGCAGCTTCCCACCTATGTGTGGGTGCCGGCCGCCGATCGCGCCCCAGTGTCAGAGACGGTGACCACCACGCTTGACGGCCACGAACTGACCCTCACCGCCACCGCCACTCCCCGACGGGTGGGCTTTCTGCGAATTGCCATGGGCGACGGGGCCACGCTGTGGTGCGACGCCGAGGACGTGGTGGCTTTCGACCCTGTCCGCGACCCGCTGGACCAGCCATCCAATTGCTACCACTACTACCGCTACTCATCGGTCAACCAACCCGACCTCCGCTACCAAGTAGTTCTCACCGCTTACTGGGACGTCTCGGTGGCGTGCGTGTTCAACGGCGGCCCTTGCACCAATCCGCCTCCCGCTGTCCCCACCCAAGTGCTCACCGCCCCACCCCACCCCATCGCAGTGGCCGAGATCCAAGCCCTCGCCGACCCCGCCTAGCCCGCTTACCCAACTAGCTCGCCGACCCCCTGGCGACCCGCCGGGCTGTCACCAACGAACCATGGAAAATCAGGTGACAGCCCGGCGGGAGGGGGGTAAAGTAGTCAATCCACTCGACGCGGGGTGGAGCAGTCTGGTAGCTCGTCGGGCTCATAACCCGAAGGTCGCAGGTTCAAATCCTGCCCCCGCCACTAGCGGCTTCATCTCGCCACCCTCGCTGCGTGAATTCACGTAGGCTGAGCGATTGTCATGAGCAAGCGACTCTTTACTTCCAGCCGAGTGGTTCCCGCAGCTCCCGAGGAGATCTTCGCCTTGTTGGCCGATCCGGCCCGCCACGTTGAGATAGACGGCTCTGGAACACTTCAAAGGCTCATCGCCGGTCAGGGGTCCATGAAACTGGGGTCGAAATTCAGGATTGCCATGAAGGCGTACGGCTTCCCCTACAGAGTGACCAGCAAGGTGGTGGAGTACGAGGAGAACCGGCTCATCGCCTGGTGCCACTTGGTCAAAAACCGCTGGCGCTTTGAGTTGGAGCCCGTTGAGGGGGGCACCCGGGTAACCGAGTCGGCTGACTACCGAGATATCCGATTCCCGCGCCTCACCATGAGGATGGTCAAAGACGATCTCATCGAAGACTCCATCGTCACCACCCTGGACAACCTCGTCAAGCGCTTCTCTTGATGGTCTGAGCCTGACCCGCCTTATGCGGTCTGTCTCGGAGCTGTCATGTCGCCTTCTACGCATAGAAGGTGTTCACCCGGGGCGGTGTTCAAGAGGCCACTAGGGTGACTCGGTGGACGATGACGGGGCTGTCTACGACGACGACTTCTGCTTAGAAAATGGGCTGGCCGGTGAGGCACTGACCATTCCGTCGGCCAATCCCAAGAACTTCTATCAGGCCATTTCCGATACGGCGGCGATGCCGCGCCTGGATCTGTGGGGCAAGCTCTTTGTGCCCGATGGAGCTGGGCCATTTCCGGTGGTGATCGTGGTTCCAGGCAGCCTGGGCCTTCAGTCGCATCACCTGTCTCACGCGGCGACGATCACTGATGCTGGAATCGCAGCATGCGCTATTGATCCCTTCGGCCCTCGGGGCGTCGTTTCCACCGTGGACAATCAGATCCAGTACTCCTTCGCAGCCAGTGCCTGGGATGTTCTGGCCACCGCCGAGTTTCTGGCGACCCGACCCGAAATTGACGCCTCACGAATCGGAGCGCAAGGCCACAGCCGCGGCGGCTCCGCGGTGCTGAGCGCGGCATCCGTGCATTTGGCCGCAGCGGCCAACGCTCCAAGACTCGTCGGCGTATACGCCGCCTACCCCTGGTGCGGCCACCAGTTCCTCAATCCCGCCGTAGGGAGCACTCGGGTCAAGGCGATCATCGGAGACCTAGACGACTGGTGCTCACCCACCCAGGTCCAAGCCCATATCCAGGCCATCCGGGTCGCAGGCGGCGACGCCGGCGTGCGAATTGTAGGAGGCGCCCACCACAGCTTCGACCGGACCACCCCCCTCGAACACATACCCGATGCCGCCGTGGCCCCCAATGCGCCCACCGTCTACATCGCCGACGACGGTGCATTCATCCTCCCCACCTCCGACCGGTCCGACCCGGCCCTGGTCGACCTCGACGGCTTCCTCTACGCCGCCAAAGCCGGCTTCGCCACCCGCGGCGCCCACATAGCCGGAACCCCCGACCTCGCCCCCCTCTTCGTAGAAGACATGATGACCTTCTGGACCACAGTCATTTTCCTGAGCGAGCCGTGATCCCAGCGACAAGGGGCCGTCGAGCCTTCCTTATGGTTGGCTGCTCAGGAGAGCAGAAAGACGCTCGTATCTGGGGTCTTCATCGCCGGCGATCCGTCCGACCCAACGCAGAGCCTCAGCGGCATCTATGTAGGTTCCGAGGGCGAGCATGGACTCGATGTCAATCCAGTCCTTGGGCCGATCGAAGACCGCCTTGCAGACGCTGAGGTGAGTGGCAGACAGCACCCGTATGGTGTGATCAGCAAAGGGAACGGGCACGGCCGCACGGTTGGCCGCGTCATGAAATGGGTCGTAGGAGAAGAAGAGATCGACAGGTGTGTTGTCCCACATGATCCGCACTTGGCCATCACGGGCCACCGTCTTGGCTGCGGTGTGGATTTCGGCCCCAAGTTCACTCAGTGGATCGAGCACCTCAGAGCTCCGGTCCACTGTGACGAAAACGTTCACGTCGATGTCGATAGTGGCTCTCGGCTCAGCGTGGTAGCCGAGCGAGATCGCACCGCCGAAGGCATGAGGGATGTCTTTCAGAGCATGGCCAATGGCGAGGACCTTTTCCGGTAGCGACAGCCGGGTCACGATGAATCAATTCGCGGGTAGGCAAGCGGTGCGCGATTGCGATGCCCAATGGCATCGGCCAACAGGAGCACATCTACCAGTCGTTCGCCATGCTCAGCGAAGCTCGTCGGTGGTGGTATGTCGGGCAGTTCGTCAGCCAAACGAAGCTCCAGTCGGCCACCTGCGGCAGCAACGAGCCGACGCAGCGTCCGTGTCGTCGGATCACGCCGCCCGCGTTCGTAGGCAGAGATCACTGGTTGGCTAGTTCCAGCACGTCTTGCCAACTCGGCCTGGTTCAAGCCAAAGCGCCGCCGCGTCACTCGCAGCAATTCCGCCGGTTCCATAGCCAGCAGTATATATCGATTTGTCTATATATGGTGCATGAGCGTTCTTGTGGCATCATGTTTCTCATGGTTCCAAGCTCGCAGAATGGAGAAAGCGGACTCGATATCGAGGGGTTCTATCGATGGGCTATGGGGGATCTCGTCGACAACCGGAACCGGGGGATCTTCGCAGAGTGGTTGGTGGGACAAGCGCTCGAGATCATCAACAAATGTGACGTGCGGCGTGAATGGGACGCGTATGACCTGCTGTATGGGGAGGTCAAGGTTGAGGTCAAGGCCTCGGGTCTAGACCAAACTTGGCCTCAGGATCAGCCGTCGAAGCCGAATTTCAATATTGCTCCAAGGTCGAGAACATGGGTGGCTGGATGCAACAAGTGGGAAGAGCACCATCCGCCCGTGAGGTTTGCCGACGTATACGTGCTTTGCCTTCATGGGCCAAAGGAGGCAACACCTGAGAACGTGCGCGATCCAGAATCCTGGAAGTTCTGGGTGATCCCTACGCGGAAGATCAACGACGAGCTTGGGGGTCAGAAGACCGTTGGTCTCTCAACGTTGAGCCGATTGGTCGCATCCATCAAATGGTCTGACATCAAAGCCGAGGTCGACCGTCTGGAACTGCTGTAAACGTTTAGAGCACCTACCAAAGCTCGTCTAGGTATTGGGTGGTGCCGGGGATAGTGGGGATGAAGGGGGCGGCAAGTTCTAGGCGGGCGCCTTGGGCGGCGACGTCGTCGGAGAGGGTGGCGAAGGCGTCCCAGCAGTGCTCGGGGTCTTGGTCGCAGAAGTAGAGGCGGAGGACTTCGGGGTGCTCACCGGTGAGGGGCGGGAGGCCGCCCTCCTTAACCACCTGCACGAAGTCGATGATCTGGCCGATGGGGCTGCCTTCGGCCAGGAGCTCCGGGTCGCGTTCGGCCCGTAGCGCTGAGGCGGCGGCAAGCACCGATTCGGTGCTGTCACCTCTGATCCAGGCCACAACTAGGCCGGCGTAGGGGTGGTCGAGAGCGATCTCAGGGGGAACCGGGGCCGGTCCTCGGCCTGCCGACCCGGCTAAGTCGTAGGCAGCGGTGCTGACGTGGTCGCGGTTGGGGTTCATCCGGCCCGCGGCGAACAAATCGGGACCGACCGAGAACGAATAGCCGAAGGTGTCGGTGTCGCGCCCCTCCTCCATCCAGTAGAGGGCGATGAACGAGCCGTTGTCCACCGGATCGGCCACCGCGCCGCCGGCAGGGAAGCGCAGGTTTTTCAGTCGCCTTGTGGCCACGTAGCGCCGGTAGGCGAAGCAGCCCGGCGCGGCCAGCATGGCGGCATAGGCGTGGTCGTGTTCGTACCAGCGGTTGTACTCGTGCAGCCCTTCGCCGCGGTGCGGCTCGATGAAGGTGATCATCGAGTGGCCGAGATGGATCTGGCTGCCGACGGCCAGGTTCGTATCAGACATGTCGTCGCCTCCTGTCGATGCCGCATGATACGGGCGAGTGCGGGCTGCGCAAATGCCGGATAGCTGCGCCGAGCGCCGTTGTAGGGTTCGGCGGTGGTTTCTGTGAGTCCGTGGCTGCTTGAAGACGGGGTGCTGCATCTCAACCACGGGTCGTTCGGGGCGACGCCGGCTGCTGTGCTGGAAGCGCAGGAGCGGATGCGGCGGCGCATGGAGGCCAACCCCACCGGGTATTTCGTCGGGGATGATTACCAGCGGGAGTTGGATTCCGCCCGCCGGGTGGTGGCCGACTTCGTGGGGGCCGATGAGGCGGGGCTGGTGTTCGTGAACAATGCCACCACCGGCGTGAATGCGGTAATGCGGTCGTTGGAGGCGAGCTTGGCCCCCGGCGATGAGATCCTCATCACAGACCATGAATACAACGCTTGTGTGAACGCGGCAGTGGTCTCGGCAGAGCGGACCGGTGCTCAAGTGGTCACTGCCCGGGCGCCGTTCCCGCTGGAGTCCTCCCAGGACATAGTCGATGCCGTGCTCGGGGCCGTCACCGACCGCACCCGCGTCCTGATGATTGACGCGGTGACCTCGGCAACGGGGCTGGTTATGCCGGTGGCCGAGCTCGCCTCCGCCTTAGAGCCCGATGTGGCGGTGCTGGTGGACGCCGCCCATGGCCCTGGCATGATCGACTTCGACGTTTCTGCTTTGGGCGTTTCCTATGTGACCGCCAACTGCCACAAGTGGATGTGCGCGGCCAAGGGCGCTGCGCTGCTCTGGGTTCGGGAGGACCGCCGAGAGGGGGTGTACCCCCCGGTTATCAGCCACGGCTACAACGGCGGCTGGCCATCGAGCAGCAGCGACTTCCATGCCCAGTTCGACTGGACGGGAACCCAGGACCCCAGCTCCTGGCTCACGGTGCCCGACGCCCTGGACGCGGTGGCCGCCATGCACCCAGACGGCTGGCCCGGGGTCCGGAAGGCCATTCGGGAGCTGTGCCTGACCGGTCGGGAAATCCTGCTCGACGCCCTGGAGATCGATCCGCCAGCTCCAGAGGACATGATCGGGTCCATCGCATCGGTGCCGGTCCCGCCCGCCGACCATTCAGGATCAGAGATCTTCGACCCGCTCATGGACGCGCTGGCCGACAAGCACAACATCCTGGTTCCGGTCTTCGCCTGGCCCGACCCGCCCGAGCGCCTGCTGCGTATCTCCGCCCACCTCTACAACGAGGAATCCCACTACCGAACCCTGGCCAACGCCCTCCTCGCCGAGCTCAGCGCCTGAGTCATCGGACTTGGTCCGTGCCCACCCGGTTATGGAGGTCAGTACATGATGGTGTCAGAGGGCGAGGTGGAGGCGGAGGGCGTCGTCTAGGTGGGCCATGAGGTCGACGGGAACCTGGCCGATCAGGCGGCCAACTCGCTCGACGGAGATCGACCTGACCTGCTCAGCTTGGGCTTTGGAATCGCGATCGAGGCCGGATTCGTCGGCGACAAGCAGCACCTGAAATGGGTAGACCCGCTCGGTGTTGGTTGTGATGGGTACCACGGTGACCACTCCGTGTCCCAGGCGGGCGGCTGTGGTGTTAGCCCCGTCGTTGCTGACGACTACCGCAGGGCGCGTCCGAGCAGCTTCAGCGCCGATGGTGGGGCTGAGGTTGACGATGCGGATTTCTCCTCGACGCATCGGCGTTATGCCAGACCGTCAGAAACGGCGGAGTCCCAAAGATGGCTCTCTTCGCTATCCCACTGTTCGAAGGCCTCGGCGTAGTCTTGCGCCAGCTCAGATGCCCGCAGAAGCCGGATCGCTCGGTGCAGGGTGGCTGATCGTGAGGCGATTTGGTGGTTTCGGGCGTAGTCGTCGAGGAACTCCACATCTTCTTCGGGCAGGCTGACACTAACTTTCATACCGTAAATACTACTAGGGTAGGACTCAATGGATTCAGTCCGGTTCAGCTTTGACGGGTCCCAGGCGCTGGCTGCGGTCACGGGTCGTGAGGGTGGCGTGAGCGCGGGGGAGCTGGGCAGCCTCAACCTGAGCTTCGAGGTGGGGGACGACGCGGCGCGGGTTGTCGCCAACCGCAAGGTCGCGGGCGACAACCTTGGCTTCGATTTCAGGGATCTGGTGGTGCCCCGTCAGGTGCATGGGGTTCGGGTCAAAGTGATCGGTGAGCAGGACAGGGGTCGGGGGGCCGATCCGGCGGAGTTAGGGGTAGCCGCGTGCGATGCGCTGGTCACCAGCACGCCGAATCTCCCGATGGCCGTCTTGGTGGCCGACTGTGCGCCCGTGGTGTTATTCGACCCCGCTCAACCGGCGGTCGGCATCGTGCATGTGGGATGGCGCGGGGCGATCGGGCGCATCGCCCAGAAGGCGATCGAGACCATGGCACGGGAGTTCGATTGTCGTCCGCGAGACATCCAGGCTGGCATTGGGCCGTGTCTTCAGCCGCTTTCCCTCGAGGTCTCAATGAACGAGGCCATGCAGGCCGAGGGGGAATTCCATCAGCAACCGGCGGTTCTCTACGACGTGGGGGAGAAGCCGCATCTCGACATCCCGTTCATGGTCAAACAGCAATTGCTAGATGCCGGTGTGTGGCTCAAGAACATCGAAGACTGTCGGATGGACACGCTGGACGCCCAGCGATTCTTCTCCCATCGCGGCCAATCCGGCCAGGCGGGGCGGTGCATGGGGGTTGCCATGCTGCGAGCCCCTTAGACGGCAGGCCGTCAGTCGGGGATGAGGACTCCGGGGTTCATGAGGTTTTGGGGGTCGAGGGCCTGTTTGACGGCTCGCAGGACGCCGATGCCGGCGTCGCCGTGCTCGTCGGCCATCCAGGGGCGGCGGACGCGGCCGATACCGTGGTGGTGGGCGATTCCGGCGCCGCAGTCGACAGCCGCCCCCATGGCGGCGGTCCAGCAGGCGTCGTAGACCGACTGGTACTCGTCGGGATCAGACGGCTGAGCGGCGAAGGTGAAGTAGAGGTTGGCCCCGGATTGGTAGGCATGCGAGGTGTGGGCCGTGGCCGCGATCACCGTGGGCACCGCACTGATGGCCTCGACGACTGCGGTGTAGAGCCAGGCCAGGTGGCGCCACCCGGTGGCCACCTCGATGGTGTCGGCCACCAAGCCCTGCTCGAAGAGCTCGGTCCAAGTGGGCACGGTGTTGCGGTGCTCGAACCAGTGGTCCACCGCACCGGGGTCGGCTGGCTCGCCTCCCCCCGCCCGGCACAGCTCGGCCACCGCCACGGCCTCCAACTCCGCGTGCCCGGGCGGTCCCTCGTGCAGAAAGATGGCCGCGCAGCGTCCCTTGGGCACGTGGTCGCGGAAGTGGCGGCGTGTCTCGGCCGCGTCGTAGAGGCGCACTACCGGGGGTCGCCAACCGGGCACGATCACGCTGCGCACTGCGTCGATACCCGCGCTCATGTCCTCGAAGTGGAACGCCTGACGCACCCCAGGGTCGGGAAGCGGGCGCAGCGAGAAGGTCACCTCGGTGATGATTCCGAGCGTGCCCTCGCTGCCCAACAGAAGCTGGCGCAGATCGGGCCCGGCCGATGCCCGGGGGGTGGGCCGCGACCGATAGATCGACCCGTCGGCCAGAACGGCCTCCACCGAGTAGACGATGTCCTCGATGTTGCCGTAGGCGGTGGAGTACTGGCCCGAGGCCCGGGTGGCCACCCATCCGCCCACCGAGGACACCTCGATCGACTGGGGCCAATGCCCGATGGTGAAGCCGTCTTCCCGCACCCGGTTCTCTGCGTCGATCCCCATGGTGCCCGCTCCGAATGCCGCGAGGCCGTCCACCGGGTCGAGCCACCGCAGCCCGCTTAATCGCTCGGTGCTGATCACCACCGAGTCGGACGACGCCAAGACACCGCCCACGCAGCCCGATCCGGCGCCCCGGGGAATCATGGGTACCCCGTGGGTCCGGCACAACTGCACGGTCGCAGCCACTTGTTCAGCCGTCGACGGCATCGCCACTGCCTTGGGCAATTGCAACTGCCCCTGCCACTGGTCGAACTCCGAGCGGGGCCAGGTATCGCGGGCTCGACTTTTGCGGGCATCGTCGTCGAGAAGGAGCCCATCGCCCAGCAGTTCAGCGAGCTCGTCGATCAGCGTCATCAGGCATCTCCCTTGAATTGTCGACTGATCAGCCAAAGCGGCATCGGCTCAAATCGGATGATGCCAGACAGCGATGTTCCTACCAGTTCTTCCAGTAGCGGGAAGGAATGGGGCCAGCTTGGTCTTGGTATTTGGAGCCGGCCTCGGAAGTGCCGTAGGGGTTCTCGGCAGGGGTGGTCATGCGAATGAAGGAGATCTGGCCGATCTTCATCCCGGCGTACAGGGTGATGGGCAGGGTGGCCACGTTGGAGAGCTCCAAGGTGAGGCGGCCGTTCCACCCGGCGTCCACGAACCCGGCGGTGGAGTGGATCAACAGCCCGAGTCGGCCCAGCGACGATTTGCCCTCCAGCCGGGCCACCAGGTCGTCGGGGATCCGCACCCGCTCCAGGGTGGAGCCCAGCACGAACTCGCCGGGGTGGAGGATGAACACCCCGTCGGGTTCGATCTCCACTGGCTCGGTGAGGGCATCCATGTTCTTCTTGACGTCGATGAGCCCCTCGGTGTGGTTGCGGAACACCCGGAAATGCCGGTCGATGCGCAGGTCGACCGACGAGGGTTGGATGGCGCCGTCGGCCAGCGGCTCGATCTCGATACGGCCCGCCTCCAGTTCCTTGCGGATGGAAACGTCGGAGAGGATCACCTTTTGGGGGCGAAGAAGCCGCGCACCAACGGCTCGTAGTGCTCGAGGGGCGGGGTGGGATAGGACGGATCAAAGGCGGGCATGTCGTATTCGGCGCAGAACTCGGCGCAGCGGTCGTAGTGGGGGTGGTCGGCGTAGGCGTTGCGGCTGTTGCGATCCAGGCCCACGTGGTGCCAGAAGTAGTAGCCCTGGAAGACGCCGTGCATTTGCACCATCCAGTGGTTTTCCTCCGACACGAACGGCTTGAGGATGGCGGCGGCCAGGTCGGGGTGGTTGTAGGGGTTGAGCAGGTCGCCGATGTCGTGGACCAGCGCGCACACCAGATACTCGTCATCGCGGCTGGCCTTCTCGGCCCGATGGGTGGTCTGGATGCTGTGGGTCAGCCGGTCGACGGCGAACCCTTGGGGCCCGGCGGCCAGATCCCGCAGCTCCCGCAGCACACGGTCGGCCAATCCCTGCTCCAGGTAGTAGTGGGCCGGAGCGGTTGCCGCCCAGTCTTCAGCAGTGGACTCGTCCATGCGGGTGAACGTGGCTTGAGTCAGCGTGGCCATGGCTCAAAGCCTACGGCATGGATATCACTACGACACCCCGGCCATGGGCCGTTTTGACCACTACATTGCAGGGCTGATGAGGGCGGTGGTTTTCGAAGGCGGCCAGGCGACAATCGGCGAGGTAGACCACCCGGAGCCGGGCCACCGGCAACTGCTGGTAGCGGTTCGGGCGGCAGGGCTAAACGGGGCCGACATCGCCCAGGCCCGAGGCGGCTATCCCCCGCCGCCCGGTGCGCCGACCACCGGAGGGCTGGAGATGGCCGGCGAGGTGGTGGCCGCCGGTCCGGGCTGCCAGCGGTTTTCGACGGGTGACCGGGTCATGGCGGTGGTTCAGGGAGGAGGGCAGGCTGAGTTCTGTGTGGTGGACGAGCCGTTGGCCATGCCGGTGCCCGAGCCGATGGACTGGGAGAGCGCCGGGGGATTTCCCGAGGTGTTCGCCACCGCCCACGACGCCCTGTTCACCCAGGCTGGGCTGGCCATGGGCGAGCGGGTGTGCATCCATGGTGCCGCGGGAGGGGTGGGCGTGGCCGCCGTGCAGCTGGCCGCAGCGGCTGGCGCTCAGGTGACCGCAACTGTGCGCAATCCCGATTCTCGCGGCGCGGTGGCCGAGCTGGGGGCACACGCCATCGACCCTGCGGACTTCATCGATGCCCGCCCGTTCGACGTGATCCTTGAGCTGGTTGGCGGCCCCAACTGGCCCGCCAACCTGAAAGCCCTGGCCACCGAAGGGCGCATCGTGGTGATCGGCGTAGGCGCAGGGTCGGAGATCACGCTGAATCTGGCACTGCTCATGGTCAAACGCCTCCGACTGTTCGCCTCCACACTGCGGCCCCGCCCCTTGGAGCAGCGGGTCGCCGTCGCCCGACGGGTGGAGCACCACGTGCTCCCGTTGGTGGATTCGGGTCAAATCCAAGTGCCCATCGCTCGGGCCTTTCCCCTTGCTGAGGCGGCTGCGGCCTACGAGTATTTCGCCACACCCGGCAAGCTCGGCAAGGTAGTCCTCGTTGCCTAACCGACAGGCACCGACTACGCCTGGTTGGCTAGAGTGCCGGGCACCTGCGGGTGTAGTTCAGTGGTAGAACCCCAGCTTCCCAAGCTGATGACGCGAGTTCGATTCTCGTCACCCGCTCCACGATGACGGGGCAGATCTATTTGGGCACAGTGGCTATCGAGCCGAATCGTTGGGGTTTGGCCGAGCCCGGAGGGCACCCTCTCGTCAGAGTGTCCGCGTGGCTGCCGAACATCGCCGAAGCCGGTTTCGACGGATTGGAGCTGTGGGAGCGTCACGCCCGGTCGGTATCCGATGAGGAGCTCGATGCGCTGCTGGTCTCGGAGATCCCCATCACAATCCTGAGCTGCTACACGAGTTGGGACGAGCCCGACGATGCCGACCGAGCCGAGACTGCGGCGTGGATAGAGCGAGTGGGAGCGCAAGGCGTCAAGTTCAACGTGGGCAGCGATCCCGACTCCGTTGCCGATTACACCGAGCGGCTTCGTCGCTTCGAGGCCGAGGTGCCCGACGGCGCCCGGCTGCTGTGTGAATGCCACTTCGGAACGGTGGCCGAGGATCCCAACGTGGCCCGCGAAATGTTCGACACCATCGCCGACGCCGACCGGCTGGGGGCCATCGTCCATGTGCATCCCGGAGCCCGAGATGAGTGGTCAGAGCCTCTTGGGGTGCTCGGCGACCGGGTGCGCCACGTTCACGTCCAAGTGGCCGAGTACCCCCAAACCACCTCTGTTCAGGAGCTGAGCGAGATCCTGCGCCCCGCCGCTGAGGCCATCAGCGAAACCTCTCCTACCGCCACCTGGACCATCGAGTTCTCCCACGGCATGTGGGGCTTCGGCCGCGACGACGCCGAATTCGACAACCCGGCCTACATCCTCCAATCCGCCCAACGCGACCTTGCGGCCCTGCGAGCAGCGCTCTAATTCCCAACCCCGAGGGAACCCGTGAAGGGTCTGGGGCGTCAAACAAGTATGGCGAAGCTGATCGGTTTGATTGTCGTGCTCGGCTCTATCGCGCTGGCCTGCGGTTCAACAGACACGACCCGGGACACATCACCTCCAACCGCGACCCCTGAAGTTTCTGCCACGGCAACCATAGCCCCTGAGCCCGCGGTATCGACCGCGTTGCCGCTGACCGTTGCTCGTCTGCCCGTTGATCCGGGAGCCCCCGCAAGCGAGTGGGTAGCCGGACTCAACGCCGCCGGATGGGACTTCCACCGACATCTAGATGGCAACGCGGTATCCAGCCCGATGAGCATTGGCATCGCATTCAGCCTCAGCCGGGCCGGAGCATCGGCTGATTCCGGGGAAGCACTTGACAAGATCTTCGGGTTTCCGGAGATGGGCATCCACAGTGCCGCCAACGCCGTCTCTCTCCGATTGGCCGAGGCATCGGCCGAATCCACCACTTTGGAAGTGGCCAATCGGCTCTTTCCTGATGACGAGTTCTTGCCACTGTCGGCCTTCATTGACATCGCCTCAGCCCACTACGGAGCGGCCATCCAACCGGTCGACACTGCTGATGCCGGCAATGCAGCAAAGGCCATCAACGGCTGGGTGTCGGAAAGCACCCGCGGGCTTGTCCCCACCATCGTCGACGAGAACGCGGTCAGGAACCAGAAGCTGATCTTGGTGAACACCGTTTATCTGAAGGCCGACTGGCTCGTGCCCTTCCTGGCCGACTTCACCCGGGTTGACGAGTTCACCACCGCCGACGGCCAGCAAGTGGCGGCGCCGTTCATGCGCGACTACGACCCCGTTGAACGTCGTTTTGTTCGATTTATCCACGCCGATGCGGTGGAACTCCCCTATCAAGGGGGTGAATTGGCCATGTGGCTTATCGTCCCCCACGAACTCGTCGGACTCGCCGCTGTCGAGGAATCCCTCAACGCTGAAGCCCTAACGGGGCTGGCCGATATGGCGCAAGAGGGACTGGTCCATGTCACCATGCCCAAGTGGGAGCAGACCCTTCCGCCTACTGATCTGTTCGAATGGCTCTGTCCGCTCGGATTCTGCGCTGGCGCAGGTTTCGACGGCATTGCCCCCGGCATCTTCATCACCGCGGCCCTCCACGGCGCCAAGGTGATCGTGGACGAGAAGGGCACCGAAGCAGCCGCCGCTACTGCTGCGGCCTTCGCCGAGTCTGCGCCTCCCGAGCCCGATCTCACCGTTGTGGCCGACCGGCCATTCCTCTGGGCCATCACCCACCAAGAAACCGGCGCACTCCTGTTCGTCGGCCGCCTCGTCAACCCCTCGGCATAAGGCCAGAAGCAGTCAGTAGCGGATGGCGCGGCTGGGGCAGAGCGTCTCCGCTTCTTCGACGGCCTCTCGCTCGGATTCGGGCGGATGCTTGTCGATGACGTGGGAAAGGGCATCGTCGCCCAGCCGGAACACCCGGGGCGCGACTCTTTCGCAGTAGCCCACCCCCTGGCACTGAAGGTGGTCGACGGTGACGTGCAGCTGCTCCTCGCCCATCGCTCGCCTACAACTTGGTCAACAGGATCGGGAAGCGGCCGTAGGCGTCGTGGTGGCTGGCCTCGGTGTAGGTCGGGGGATCGCCGGGGTCGATCTCGATGCCGGCATCGTAGAGCGCACTGGCGATGTTGACCAGAGTGCCGTCGGTTCCCTCTTCGTTGTCGGTGCGGGCCGAGAGGCCGGTGACCAGGGTGCGCCCGATGCAGATGTGCTCGCCGCCACCGAAGGTCAAACCCCAGGGCTTCACCGAGCTGACCTCCCGATAGGGGTTGAACTCCCCGGCATCGGGGCCGAACACATTGGGATCGCGGTTTGCCGGGGTGAACAGGCACGCCACCCGCTCATCGGTGGCGATGGCCTTTCCGTTGCTCAACGTCACGTCCTCATTGGCAATCCGCAGCAGAGCAGGGGATGGCAGGTGCAGCCTCAGCGCCTCATGGGCGGCCCGCTTGATGTACTCCCGGTCGGTCACCTTGGCTCGATCTTCGGGGTGGGAGTCGAACCACTCGTCGAGGTGGGCGATCAGGTGGGGCACCGAATGGGTGGTGGTCTGGGTGGCCGCCACCAGGAACAGGCAGGCCTCTCGGATGGGCAGCCCCTCATCCCAGTCGTCGTTCCAATGCAGATAGAGCATGGTGATCAGATCGACGGGCAGTTCGTCTCTTTCGATCTCACCCCGGTGGAACTGCTCGATGAGAGCCCGGCGGCGGGCCACTGACGAGGCGAAGAAGTCTCGGTCGAAGTCGTCGCGGACCGCCAGGATGCGCCTGATCACCTCATCGTGGTCCTCGGTGGACCACTCGACGGTGGCCCCGGTGCCGAGTTGCTCGACGTACTCCCGGAATGCGGTGGTCCGCTCGGGGGTGTCCACCCCGTCGATTCCGGTGGTGGCCGCGGCGATGCGGGCCAGCATGGTGCGCAGCAGCACGCAGAGGTCGGCCCGCACGATGCCGTCGTCGCCCCGGTTGTCCCGGCACTCCTCCAGCGTCTTGCCGATCAGCGGAATCAACTCGGTGTGCTCGTAGTACTCGAGTGCGGCCTTGGCGAACAGCGGGGCCTCGAGCCGGCGGCGCTCGAAGTGCTCGTCGCCGTCGATGGTCAACAGGGAGCGCCCGAAAAACGGCTGGCTTTCCTGATGCGACCCCTGCCGGAAGCTCCGCGACCGGAGAATCTCGTCGATCTCGGCATAGGTGATGAAGTGCTGCAACCCCACAATGTGCGGGGGCGGCGGCATCTCTCGAATGGTGGGCTCTCGAGTCGGCACAATTGGACCTCCCTGGCGAACCAGAAGATAGTCGGTGAGCAATCGGGCATCTCTTGGGCCACTAGCGTGAGGGAGACATGCCGGTGTTGCTGGGGGCTATGGCGTCGGGGCTGATCGGCGTTTCCGACTACTTCGGACGGTATTGCAGCCGGCGCGCCCAGGCCATGACCACGGTGGGCACCGCGTTCGTGGGCGGGCTGGGCATCACCATGGTGCTGCTAGTGATTGTGCCCAGCGCCATCACCGCCGCCGACCTGCTGCTGGGGGCGGCATCGGGGGCGCTCATTGCCATCGCCCTCTCGGCTATGTGGCACAGCTTGGCCGTGTCCTCCTCGGCCATCGCGTCGCCCATTGTGGCTGCCTTCACCTCGTTGGGGCCGCTGATCTACGGACTGGCCACCGGCGAGCGCCCCACTCTGGCGACCAACATCGGCATTGCGGTGGCCGTGGCCGGACTGCTGCTGGCGGTGATCGTGCCCCAGACCGTGACGAACGTCGGCACCGGCATCGCCTACGCCATCCTCGGCGGACTCGCCTTCACCGCAGCCATCGTGTTGTTGGATCGAACCAGCGTGGAAAGCGGCATGTGGCCCGCCGCCACCCAGCGGGCGGCTGCCCTGGTGTTCATGCTGATGGTCACCCGGGCTAGGCGCATTCCCCAGATCCTGCCCCGCTCCCTGCGGCTGGCCGGCCTGGCCGGAGGCATCGCCGGCGGCTTGGGCATGGCGTCGTTCATCGCCGGGGTGCAGCGCGGCCCAGTGGGGGAGGTGTCGGTGGCCGGCTCGCTCTACCCGGTGGTGACCATCGCCCTGGCAGTAATCCTCGACGACGACACCCTGCGCTGGTGGCAGGCCGTCGGCATCGCCGCCGTGCTGGCCGGCACCACCCTGATCACCATCGGCTAGGCCGACCGCGGGAGTTCTGTTGGCGGGCCAGTCGTGCGAGGTTGGAATGAAGCCACTAAGTTACGGCGCAGCCGGGGAGAGGAGGACGGGAGGGGGGCATTCCTCTCCCCGGCTGTGTCATTCATTAAACCGGGATGTGGGCTTGAAACGGCGCGTAATTCAAGCGATAAGGGCCTGGATTTCGGCCACTCGCTGTTGCACCTCGTCTGGGGTAGGCGCCTCAAGATTCAACCTCAGCAGCGGCTCAGTATTGGAGGGGCGCAGGTTGAACCACCAGTCGCCCAGATCCACGGTGAGCCCGTCGAGGCGGTCTTGGCCGGCATTCGGGTAGGCGGCCGCCACCCGCTCGATCACCATTGCCGCGTCGTCCACCGTGGTGTTGAGTTCACCCGATGAGGCATAGCGGTCTAAGTCCGACACGAGATCGGACAGGCCCGCTGGGTGGCAGCTGAGGGCTTCCAGCACCATCAGGGCGGCGATCAGACCGCTGTCGGCCCTGTAGTTGTCCCGAAAGTAGTAGTGGCCCGAGTGCTCCCCTCCGAATATGGCGCCGGTGTCGACCATGGCCTGCTTGATGATGGAGTGGCCCACCTGGGTTCGCACCGCGGTGCCACCCGCCTCAGCGATTGCCTCGGGAACGGTTCGGGAGCAGATCAAGTTATGGATGATGGTGGCGCCGGGTTCCCGCTCCAAGACCGTGCGGGCGATGATGGCGGTGGTCAGCGACCCCGACACCGGCCGGGCGCTCTCGTCCACCAAGAACATGCGGTCGGCATCGCCGTCGAAGGCCATTCCCACATCGGCTCCTAGTTCCAGCACTCGGTCTTGGAGGTCTCGTAGATTCTCGGGCTGGAGAGGATCGGCCGGGTGGTTGGGGAAGGTGCCGTCCAACTCGGGATACAGGTGGTCGAGTGTGAGGGGCAGTCCTTCGAACACGGCGGGTACTACCAGGCCGCCCATGCCGTTGGCGGTGTCGGCCACCACCAGCAGCGGGGCCAGCGCATTTATGTCGACGAACGAGCGGACATGGGCGACGTAGTCGCTCAGCAATTCGCGGCTCGTGCGGTTGCCCTTGGTTGCCGTTGGATCGGGGCCGGCGATGGCCATGGACTTGATGGCCCCCAACCCGGTGTCGGCGCCGATGGGCGCAGCGCCCGCGCCGCACATCTTGATGCCGTTGTAGCCCGCGGGATTGTGGGAGGCGGTGAAAACTGCTCCGGGCAGATCGAGGCTGCCCGAGGCGTAGTAGAGCATGTCGGTGGCGCACAGTCCCACGTCCACCACATCGATACCGTGGCCCATCGCACCTTCGCCGAAAGCAGCTGCGAACTCCTCGCCCTCAGGCCGCATGTCCCGCCCGACCAGCACCGCCGTTGCCCCCGATGAGGCCACGAACCGGGCGAAGGCGCCCCCGATGGCCCGGGCCCCGTCGGCGTCTATTTGATTGCCCACGGTGCCCCGAACGTCGTAGGCCTTGAAGATGGCGTCGTAGTCGGTGGCCATTCCGGGCCGGCTAGTGCTTGGGGCGGTTCAGCGGCATCGGGCGGTTATTGCTTCTTGAGGTTCTGCTTCATCTCGTCGAGCTGCATCAAGATGGGGTAGCCACTGACGCTGATGGCGTTGCCGTGGCCGGTGTGGTGGACATCGAACACCGATTGAAGCGCGGTGTAGTAGCCCTGCACATCGAGAGTTTGGTTCACCGCCCGCTTGGCCTGCGCCAAACCGAAGGCATTGTTCTTGGCGATCTGGGCGGCCAGTTCATGAGTGCGCTCCCAGAGTTGGTCGCGGGCAACCACCTCCCGGGCCACCCCGATCTGCACGGCCTCTTCTGCCCCCAGCGTGCGCTGGGTGAACAGCAGGTCTTTGGCCCGGCGGGCGCCCAGCTCCCAGGTGTGGCCGTGGTACTCCACCCCGCCGATGGCCATCAGCACCACCGGGTCGGAGAACTCCACGTCGTCGGCCACCACCAGCAGATCCAGCGGCCAGATCAGATTGAGGGCTCCGGCGATGGCCTTGCCCTGGATGGCCCCGATGGTGGGCTTGGGGATGTTGCGCCAGTGCCAGGAGTAGCCCAAATACTTGCGGGCCTCCCAACGGTAGATCTTGTTGAGCTGCCAGCTGCCGTCGGCCTCGGCCAGCGACACGGCATCGGGATCGGGGGCGCCGCCGCCCAGATCGTGACCGGCGGAGAAGTGCCTGCCCTCGCCTCGCAGCACGATCACCTTCACGTCGTCGTCGTACTCCGCAGCCAAGAAGTGGTGGTGCAGCTCATCGAGCATTCGCTCGTTCTGGGCGTTGGCCTTCTCGGGTCGGGCCAGCGTGATGGTGGCCACCGCGTCAGCGGTCTCGTAGTCGACGTATCTGTACTCACTCATGAGATGTCCTTAATCGATGCCTGCAAATGTGGGTTCTACCACGCTCTTGGCGTCAGGTCTTGCTGAGGGCGGCCGCTTCGAGCACGGCCAGGGTTTGCGTTGCGATGGGGTTCCAGTCGAAGTCTGGTTGAAGGCCGATCAGGGCTTGGCGGGAGCGGTCCAAGTCCTCGGGGCTGAGATTGTCGAGGCACCGAGTGAGGTCTTCGACGGATTCTCCGTAGCGAATATCGGCGCCGTCGAAGGTCTCGTCGAAGAAGTCCCATTGGCTGGTGATGGCGGGTACGCCTGCTCCGATGCAGTCGAAGGCGGTGCCGGTGGTGAGCATCCCGGAGGGGGCGAAGGGGAGGATGACCGCGTCGAAGGCCTTTACGCGCCGCAGGTACTGACTGAAATCGAGATGGCCGAACTCGGCAATGATCCGGGGATCGTCGGGAACCGCCACCGACAGATCCACCCGGATCACCAACTGGATGTCGTCCCGGGCACATGCATGCACCGCGTCGACCACCAGTTGGAGGTCCTTCTCCACTCGGGGAGTGCCGATTACCGCAACTCGGAGCCCGCATGGTGCCCAGCCCTCGGCCAACTCGACGTCTTCGCGGGTGGTGTTGGCCACCGTTTCGTACTCGCGGCCCCAATGGCCGTGGGGGATGACGTGGTGCTCGGTGTTGGGGCCGTATTGGTAGGTGGTCAATGCCACGTCGTAGCCGGCTTGGCTGTGGTGGATGACCGCGTCGGCCGCTTCGGCCCATAGCTGGTAGCTGGCTGCGGCCTCGTCGGTCTTGAAGAAGTGGGGAAGAAGATTGTGCTGGGTCCACACGATGGCGGTGTTGGTGGCCTTTAGTTGCCCGAGCACTTCGGCGGTGCGCTCGGGGTTGACGCCTGACCACCATTCGGGCCAGGCCATGTGCAGCACGTCGATGTCTCGCAGCCTTCGTACCAGCTTGTCGTCGGGGATGCCCGCGCCGGTGGCCACCACCCGGTCGGCCAGCGGGTCGTAGAGCGATCGGTCGTAGGGGTGGCCGTGGATGGTGCTGGCCACCCGCAGGCGGGGGGTGACCTTCCAGGTGAAATCCACTGACTCTGCTGGTTGGATCTCAGCCTGATACACCCGAGGGAGCTCACCCCAGAAGCTGCGCCACTCGGCGATTCCCTCGGTGTCGATGGCCTGAATTCGACCGGTATCGATCTCCACGTCAATGGGCTGAGCGGCGGACTCGGAAATCGACAGGGTGAGCGAGCCCGGTAGGGCGTCGGGATCGTCGAAGCGGAGCTGTTCGGACACGACCAGTGAACGGCCCTCCACCTGGTAGGTCGCCGTCCGGCGTCCCTTGATCACCGCGTCGCTGCTTCCGGCCGGTGCCCAGCCACTGTGCTCGATGGTGACTGCCCCCGGCGCGTGCTCCACCGAGGTGGGCAGGCCCGCGGGGACCAGGGGAGCATCGCTGGTGCCAGCCGCCTCGTCTCGGGCTCGTGGGGTGATCACCGGGAGCATCACCGGGTGGCCTGAGGTGGGCTGCTCCAACAGGCCCGGTCCCCGCGGCGAGGGGGCGTAGTCGGCAGAGAAGCCGAATACGGTCGGGAGGGCAAACGACAGCGCCTTTGAGCGATAAGACCACACCGTGGCCTGCTCGGAATCGTCAAATCGGATGAACCGCTCGGCGGGCAGGAAGGCGTCGGTGGACGGAGCGCCGGCCACCTCTGATCTGCGCCGCAGCTCCAGGGCGGACAGCAGGAGCTTTCCGTAGATGTCCAAGGTCATCTGAAGCCGTCTGGCTGGACCCCGGTAGAACATTGTGGCCCGGTTCTGGTGGGCGGCGATAACGCCGTTGGGGAACCACTCCAGCAGATCGTCAAGCGTGGCGTCGGCTCGGGCCAGCCAGCGGTCTTGGGGTGCGTCGAGGTCGCGACCTGCGGCAATAGCGGCCAGCTCGATGGTGATGGCCATGCCCAGCGCGCCGATGGAGCGCCCCCACACGATGCTCCCGCCGGGCAGGGCGACATCGTCCAGATCGACCAGCACCTTCGACAGCCCGTTCGCCCACCCTGGCCCAAGCTCGTCGACCAGCGGCTCGGCGAACAGGTACATATCGGGGGTGTAGATGTCGTAGTGGACCCATGCGCCCATACCGTCGTTGAGCCAGCCCGTGGGGCTGGTGAACATCGATCGCACCCGGTCTAACAAACCGGGAAGCTCGGCAGGCTCGTCGTCGCCCCGGAGGCGAGCCAGAGCCCGCAGGCACCGGGTGGCCACGACCGCAAAATTGGGAGGGATGGCGTCGGTGTCGTTGAGCCGGGCGATGATCTCCTTGGACTGCACGGCGTCAAGCACGGTGTCGTGCAGTTCGGCGGGCAGCGCATCTAGGCCGCCGAGCCGCAAAACAGTCTCCCCCACCCGATAGCTGTAGAACCCCTCGACCGCGACGGGGTTGAGCGAGGCGATCAGCGGCGGGATTCGGCTTTGCAGGTCGCAGCTGGCGACCTCGTCGACCCCGCACTCGATGAGCAATCCCAGCACATACATGAGGTCGGCGGTGGTGTCATCGAGCACCGGGTGGCCGGCGTACAGGCCGGGCAATTCCAGGCCAGGGGCGGCCGACTGCTCGAACTCGGCCATCTTCTGGGTCGTCGCCGTCACCAGGCGGTCGGCCAGTGCCCCGGCAGTGGTGGCCTCAGCCAGAGGGTGCTCGGGAAAGCGAAGGTCCATGCTCATGCCATGGTGGCCAATCGCTCTTCGGTCACTTCGTTGAGGGCGGGCTCTCCGGCCGACCACCGCCGGATCTCCTCGATGGCGTAGTCGGTCATGCGGGCCAGTTCGGTGCCCTGGCTGCCGGCCAAGTGGGGGCTGATCCACACGTTGGGCAACTCCAATAGCGGGCTGTCTTCGGGCAGAGGCTCAGGATCGGTCACATCCAAGATGGCATGGAGCCGCCCCGAGGCCAGGTGAGGCAGGAGCGCCTCGTGGTCGATCAGGGGGCCGCGGGCGGTATTGATCACAGTGGCGCCGTCGGGCAGAGCCGACAGTTGGTCGGCGCCGATCATGTGCATGGTCTCGGGCAGGGCCGGCGCGTGGATGGACAACACGTCGGCGGTGGCGCACAACTCGTCGAGCTCCAGCTTCTCCACCCCTAGCGAAGCGGCTTCTCCAGGGGTCACGTAGGGGTCGTACAGCGCCACCGTCAAGTGGGGGAAGGGGCGCAGCAGCTCGATCACCCGTCGACCGATCAGCGATGCCCCCACGATGCCAATGGTGCGTCCATAGTTGCCCCACTGGCTGTCGCCCATAGCCGACATGGCCGAGAAGTCAACCGGGCCCCGGCGCCACAGCACACCCTTGTTGGCGAACAAGATTGCGGCCAGGGTGAACTCGGCCACCGGCTCGGCGTTGGCGTTGGCCCCGCTGGTCACCCGGATGTCCCGGTCCCACACCGCATCGGTGAGGGTCATCTTCACCGTGCCCGCGGCGTAGGCGAACAGCCCCAGTCGGGGGGCCCTATCCAGCATGGCAGCGTCCAACGGCGGGCACCCCCAATGGCCGACGATCACCTCGGCCTCGGCTAGCACGGTGTCGGCCTCGCCGTCCCAAGCTGCGATGGGCTGGGTATTGAGCACCGTTCCCAGGTCCCGTAACCGGTCGAGGTCGGCCTCGCCGAACAGATCCACGCCCGGCCAGTGGGCGATTGCGATGTTGGGTTGCCCTCTGCTCATTGCCAGAAGTCTCCCAATATCGGCTAGACCATTCACAAGCAAGACCGAAAAGGGGAGAGGCAATGGCAGATCTGGTCAATTATGAAGGCAAGCGGGTGCTGGTGGTGGGCGGTGCCACCGGGATGGGGGCGGCTGCGGCTCAGAAGGCTGCGGCGTTGGGCGCTCACACTATCGTGATGGACATCGCCGACGTGACCTACGAGTGCGATCAGTACATCAATGTCAACCTGGGCGATCAGGCCAGCGTGGACGGGGCTGTCGAGGCCATCGAGGGTCCGGTGCACGCGGTGTTGGCCTGTGCGGGGGTGGCCGACGGCACCGGCAACCTGATGCTGATCAACTTCACGTCGCAGCGCCATCTCATCGAGGCGCTGATCAAGGGCGGCAAGCTGGGTCGGGGCGGCTCGGTGAGCTTTATCTCTTCCGCGGCCGGTTTGGGCTGGATGAGCAATCTGGAGCAGGTGCAGGACTTCTTGGCCACTCCGGATTGGGATACCGCCGCGGCCTGGATCGACGAGCACGAGGGCACCGACACCTACACGTTCAGCAAGCAGGCCATCAACGGCTATGTGGCCGGCCAGGCGTTCCCCTTCCTGCAAAAGGGCATACGCATCAACTCCATCATGCCTGGCCCCACTGATACCCCCTTGGCCCGGGCCAACGCCGACCTGTGGCTCGGATTCGGGGCCAGCTACCGGGAGGCCGCCGATGTGCCCACCCTGGTTCCCGAGCAGATGGGCGACACGCTGCTGTTCTTGGGCAGCGACGCGGCCAGCGGCATTAATGGGATCAACATGCTGGTGGACCAAGGCCACACCAATGCGTCACTGGTTGACGCCTGGGACGACCCGTTCGTGAAGGTCATGGCCGGAATGATGGAGTTCGACCCGGCCATGTTCGGCATGGATGAATGAGCAATAGTGAGCAATAGCGCCCCATGAGCGGCGAACTGCCTGACACCTTGGAGCTCACCGAGGTCGGTGAGCAGCGGTATCACGTCTTCCAGCCGGCGGAGTCGGCCGAGGGACGCGATGTGGTGTTCAGCGGGCAGCTCATGGCCCAGATGATGATGGCGTCGGATCGGGAGGCTGGCGGCGCGAAGGACATCCGCTCGGTGCATGCCATCTTCGCCCGAGCCGGCACCTACACCCTGCCCATCGAGGTGGACGTCGACTCCATGCAGGCCGGGCGCACCTGGGCCAGCGACGCGGTGACCGCCACGCAGGGGGGCAAGCTGCTCAGCCGGGCTCTGATCCTGATGAGCACGGTGGACGACGATTTGATGCGCCACGAGCCGGCAATGCCCGACGTGCCAGGTCCCGAAGGTTTGGACTCCGGTTTCGCCTTCATCTTTCCCGGTGCCGAATGGCGACCGGTGCCCGGCGAACCGGACATCGACGGCGTGCCGGTGGAGCGGGCCTGGCATCGCTACGGGCCGGAGGTGGAGTCTCAAGCGGCCAACCAGGGCATCGCCGGATGGGCCACCTGCGGCAACATCATCGGCTTGGCCATGCGCCCCCATCGAGACACCATCCGAATTGAGGACGCCCACCGCACCTTGTCCACCGGGGTGATCGCCCACACGCTCCACTTTCTGGATCGCCTGGACGTTTCCCAGTGGCTGCTCATCCAGATGTCGGGCACCAAAGCAGCCAACGGCCGGGTCTACGGCCAAGGCGAGGTGTTCACCGCCGAAGGCCAGCTGGTGGCCACCTTCCAGCAAGACTCCATGGCCAAAGCCGCCCCCGCCCCCATGGACCCCTCCCGCTCGATGTAGCGGCGTTCACCCGGTGGTGTCGTCGAGGATCATCAGGGTCTTGATGTCGCTGTGGAAGTCGAGGGCGTAGTCGCCGCCCTCCCGGCCGATTCCGGAGATGCCGCAGCCGCCGAAGCACGAGCAGCCTCGCCTACTTCGGCTGGTGACGACGAACGCCTCAGAATGAGCCATCGGCGTCTCTACGCCTGGGCCTGTCGCAAGTGATGCCGAGTCAGTTCCGCAATGTTGTCACTCTGCTGTGCCAATATCTGGCGCTCAGGAGGTGAATAGGTGACAGCCGAAGTGGTGATCCTCAATCGTGGTGCCGTTGCTATCGCGGCAGACAGTGCCGTCACTGTTGGTGTACCTGGCCGCAAGATCTACAACACCGCGAACAAACTGTTTCCACTGTCAACTGTTGAGCCGGTTGCAGCAATGGTCTATGGTGAGGTTCCCCCCGTTGTCCGGACACTTGGTTTATGCGGCTTGTTCTAGTCGTTGTCGGTGGTTGTCCTCCCATTCTGTGGGGGTGTGGTAGTCGAGGGTGGAGTGGATTCGCCGTGTGTTGTAGCGGCCGATCCAGGC